>WFPP01000059.1 GCA_015487495.1 Thiomicrorhabdus sp. | reverse complement strand
TGGCGGTGGTTCATAATGGTATTATTGAAAATTACCAATCACTAAAAGCAGAACAAACAGCACAAGGTTATCGCTTTACCTCTGAAACCGATACCGAAGTGGTGGCACACGCGATTCATTTTGAACTGCAACAAGCAGCAGGTGATTTGCATAAGGCGGTTACCCAAGCGGTACAAACGTTTGAAGGTGCGTATGCTCTAGGGGTTATTTCGCTAGATAATCCAGGTTTATTGGTCGCCGCCCGAAAGGGCAGTCCACTGGTGATAGGGGTTGGGATTGGTGAGTATTTTATTGCCTCAGATGTCTCCGCACTGCTACCTGTTACGCAAAGTTTTATTTTTCTGGAAGAGGGCGATATCGCCAAAATACAGAAAGAGTCACTGGATATTTTTAATGCAAGGGGTGAGTTGGTTGAGCGAGAAATAAAGCAATCGACACTGTCTGCCAATGCGGTTGAACTGGGTGAACATCGCCACTTTATGCATAAAGAGATTTTTGAGCAGCCTCAAGCTGTGATGGATACGCTGGAAGGGCGCGTGACCAAAGAGCAGGTACTTGTTTCTGCGTTTGGATATCAAGCAGAAGCCATTTTTAAAGACGTTAAGCAGGTACAAATTATTGCCTGTGGCACCAGTTATCACGCTGGTTTAGTGGCTAAATACTGGTTTGAAGATATTATTGGCTTGTCTTGCCAGGTTGAGGTGGCCAGTGAATACCGCTACCGAAATCCGGTTTTACAGAAAAATACATTATTTATCACCCTCAGTCAATCGGGTGAAACCGCCGATACATTGGCTGCATTGCAACAGGTTAAAAACGTAAGGGGGGATAAAAAAATTCGTACCCTCTCCATTTGCAACGTTCCTGAATCCAGTTTGGTCAGAGAGTCCGATTTAGCCTTTTTAACCCATGCGGGGCCAGAAATTGGCGTGGCATCAACCAAAGCGTTTACCACGCAACTGGTTGCTTTAGCGTTATTAATGGTGGCCATTGGCAAATCACAAAAAGTGATGTCTTCAGTGCAAGAGCAGAGTATTGTGGCAGGATTGCAACAGCTGCCACGTTTGATTCGCGATGCTTTGGTGCATGAAAGGTTGATTAAAGAGATTGCACAGATTTTTGCTGATAAAGAGAGCGCCCTTTTTCTTGGAAGAGGCACCATGTACCCCATTGCGATGGAGGGGGCGCTTAAGCTGAAAGAGATTAGTTATATCCATGCCGAAGCCTATCCCGCAGGTGAACTGAAACATGGGCCACTGGCCTTAATTGATGAACACATTCCAGTGGTCGCCATCGCCCCAATGGATGATATGATCGAAAAACTGAAATCGAACCTGCAAGAAGTCAATGCCCGTGGTGGTCAAATGATTGTGTTTGAAGACGAACAGTCGGGCATCAGTTCTGAAAAAGATTTTACCGTGGTGAAAACCACTAAAAACGTTGGGCGAATTACCGCACCGATTACCTTTAACATCCCTTTACAGTTATTAAGTTATCATGTGGCACTCATTAAAGGAACGGACGTTGACCAACCTAGAAATTTGGCAAAATCGGTGACGGTAGAGTAATGCCCCCGTTTTAAGGTGTATTTGCTTGGATCTTGGTTAGATGACCAAAAAAAAGGGGGTACTATGCGATTAAGCTTAAAACAAATTAAGCAAATTAAAGAATCGACAGCCAGTGTTTTTGGTGAAGAGGCAAAGGTTTACTTGTTTGGTTCACGGTTAGATGATTCTTCGAAAGGGGGGGGATATTGATTTGTTGGTTGAAACCAATAAACACGTTGAACGCCCAGCCGTTCTAAGCACACAACTCGCCGCCAAAGTTATGATGGCAAACCATGGATTAAAAGTAGATGTGATCTTGTTCGCTCTTAATCTTGATAAGCAGAGTATTCATGAGGTTGCATTAACAACAGGAGTGGTTTTATGACAATGGATAATCTTAAAGAGAGATTACGTTTTCTCATTAGAGTCATTCGGAAAGAGATAGCCCATTTGGAATACTCCTCCTCTCAAGTATTTAAAGAAACCGTGACCGCTGAAAATATAGGGTCATTAATAGAGGATCCTGATTTTTCAGAAAGTTTAGAGGCTTTTTCTGGACGCTTTTTCCGTTTACAAGATACGATAGGCGATAAATTATTACCTGCTTGGTTGTTAGCGATTGGGGAGTTGCCCAAAACGGCGATGGATAATTTAGCAAAAGCTGAAAAATTAGAGATGCTGCTCTTCAGCAGAAGAGTGTGTCAGTATTCGGTTATTAAGAAACCAGATGGTGCATGAATACATTGAGTTGATGGATGTGTTAGCGGATGCATTAAACTGTGCGCATGAATATGAATCCACGCTTAAACAATTTGCTGAACGCTTAATTAATGACCTTGAAAAACGGGGATACGATTGAACTCGAAAGAATGGTTATTATGTGGATGGAGAATAACGCAGTAAAGTTTGACCAGCGTTAAAATAAATACAAACGGGAACGGGATATGTTTGATGAGAAAGTGGTTTTAATTACTGGTGGAACGGGATCTTTTGGTAAAAAATACACTGAGATTCTCCTTAAGCAATATCAACCTAAAAAAATAATTATTTTTTCTCGTGATGAATTAAAACAATTTGAAATGCAACAGGTTTATAATGCGCCCTGTATGCGTTATTTTATTGGCGACGTGCGAGATGCTTCGCGTGTTGAAGAGGCCATGCAGGGCGTGGATTATGTGATTCATGCGGCGGCAATGAAACAAGTGCCTGCGGCTGAATATAATCCGATGGAGTGCATTAAAACCAATGTTTATGGTGCAGAAAATGTAATTAAAGCGGCGATTAAAAATAACGTCTCTAAAGTCATTGCGCTTTCAACCGATAAGGCCGCTAATCCCATTAATTTATATGGGGCAACCAAGCTGGCTTCGGATAAATTATTTATTGCAGCAAACAATATGGTCGGAGCACGAGAGACACGTTTTTCTGTGGTGCGTTACGGCAATGTTGTTTGCTCTCGTGGATCGGTTATTCCCTTTTTTAAAAACTTAATCGCAGAAGGGGCAATCGAACTTCCGATTACCCACCCCGATATGACGCGCTTTATGATTACCTTGCGTCAAGGGGTTCTGTTTGTGCTTAAAAATTTTGAACGGATGCAAGGGGGGGAAATTTTTATTCCCAAAATTCCTTCCATGCGTATTACAGAGCTAGCAAGCACCATTGCCCCCGATTTGCCTCAAAACATAGTCGGCATTCGTCCAGGTGAAAAATTACATGAAATCATGTGCCCTTCTGATGACAGTCATTTAACTCTGGAGTTTGAAGACCATTATGTTATTTGTCCAACCATTCAATTTACGCGAGAAAGTGATTTTTCGCTTAATAAACTGGGTGAAAAAGGCAAACCCGTTAAAGAAGGTTTTGAGTATAATTCGGGTAATAACGAAGAGTGGTTAAACCATGAAGCCCTTTTGAAAATGATGGATGTTTAGATTAACATGAAAATAACAGTTGTTGGAACGGGCTATGTGGGGCTGTCGCTCGCCGTATTATTAGCAAAACACCATGAAGTGATTGCGCTGGATGTTATTGAAGAAAAAGTGGCACTTATCAATCAAGGTTTATCCCCAATTGAAGATCAGGAAATTCAAGAAAGATTACCACAGTTCGCCAACAAGAGCTTAATTGCAACATTAGATAAAAAGACAGCGTATCAACAGGCAGAATTTGTAATTATTGCAACGCCTACCGACTACGATACGGATACCAATACTTTTAATACCAAATCAGTTGAGTCGGTGATTCAAGATGTCATGGCAATGAATCCCCATGCCATTATGGTGATTAAATCCACCGTTCCAGTTGGCTATACCGAACAGGTCAAAAAAACACTTGGTTGTGACAATATTCTGTTTTCTCCCGAATTTTTAAGGGAAGGAAAAGCGCTTTATGATAATTTGTACCCTTCCAGAATTATTGTGGGCGAAAAGTCAGAACGTGCTAAACAATTTGCACAATTATTGGTTGAAGGTGCGGATAAACCCGCTGAAGAGATTACGGTTTTATTGACCCACTCTAATGAGGCAGAGGCGGTCAAGCTGTTTTCCAACAC
>WFPP01000058.1 GCA_015487495.1 Thiomicrorhabdus sp. | reverse complement strand
TTAAGCGATTTAATCCGTACTTCCCAAGGGGGGGAGAATTTTTTATGATCCATTTTTTACGTTCAAACCCCTCTTTTTTGAGCCTGTTTATATGTCAATTTTTAGGCGCATTTAACGATAATCTCTATAAAAATGCGATGATTATGTTCATCACATTTAAGTTAAGTCAAACGCCAGAACAAACAGGCTTGCTCATAACCTTGGCAGCGGGTCTGTTTATTTTGCCTTTCTTTTTGTTCTCCTCTTTTGCAGGCCAGTTGGCCGATCGTTATCCCAAGTCCAAATTAATTCAAAAAATTAAACTATCTGAAGTATTGGTGATGCTGGTTGGTGCGGTGGCATTGATGAGTCAACAATTGGAATTACTGTTTATAACGTTGTTTTTAATGGGCACGCAGTCGGCTTTTTTTGGGCCATTAAAGTATTCGGTATTACCTGAGTTGCTAGAGGATAAAGTACTTATGAAAGGCAATGCTTTATTTTCCAGTTCCACCTTTATTGCTATTTTATTGGGTTCTATTTTAGGAGGCATTGGGGTGTTGATTGATGGAGGAACGGAGCTTATTGCTGTTTTTGTGTTACTGGTTGCGGTATTGGGCTATGGAGTCAGTTTGTGGATATCACGAACCCCTTTAGAAAACCCTGAACTAAAATTGGAGAGTAATATTTTAAAAAGTACTTGGAATATGGTGAGATTATGTCGCCATTATCCATCACCTTTTTTTGCCGTACTGGCTATTTCATGGTTTTGGTTTTTAGGGGCGGTATTACTAAGTCAAATTCCTTCTTTGGTTAAATACGATTTGCACGCCGATGATTCGGTTGTGGTGACTTTTTTAGCACTATTTTCAATAGGTATTGCTATGGGAGCGGCATTGGTAACACATGTTTTTAAGGGAAAAATTAACTTAAAATGGCATGGTTTCTTTTTAGGTGGCATATCGTTATGTTTTATTTTGATTTACTTATTGGTCACAGGCTACCCTGCTTCTAATGGTAATAACCAAGCATTGCTGATGACGCTTGGTGATTTTTTAACGGATTGGCCACTCAATAGCCTTATGGTTTTATTATTGCTATTGGCAATATTAGGCGGAGCGTATATTGTACCGCTGTATACACTTTTACAAAAAGAGACCCCCCAGCCACTGCGTGCTAGAATGGTGGCTGTTAATAATATTCTGAATGCTTTTTTTATGGTGGTTTCATCCATCTTGATTATGATTGGTTATGCTTTTTCACTCAGTTTAATAATGCAGTTTTTAATTGTGGCACTGGTGAATGGGGCGATGGCTTTTCTAATACATCGATTTCAAAAAAATAGACATGGGAAACAACAATGAAGTGGTTATTTAAATTTTTTGCAAAAGGGTTAATCAAAATACTCTATCGTGTTGAGGTCAAAGGACTGGAACATTATCATGCGGTGGATCAAAAGCAGCAGCCTTTGCTGATTATTTCAAACCATGTTTCAACACTGGATGGCCCCTTATTGGACTTGTTTCTTCCTGGTGAAACGTCTTTTATGGTGGATGTGGCACACACTAAAAAATGGCATGAGCGTTTTATTTTAGCCATGACCAACTATTTTAAGGTGGACTTGCAAAGCCCTTATGCCGCTAAACACATGATTAAAGAGTTGCAATCTGGTAAGCAGTGCATGATTTTTCCTGAAGGACGTATTACCACCACAGGCAGTTTAATGAAAGTGTATGAAGGCACGGGTATGGTGGCAGAAAAAACCGGAGCGATGATTCTGCCTGTTCATATTAGTGGTGCAGTGTACAGCAAGTTTTCCTATTTGGATGGCTCTAAATTGGCTTACATTAAACAATTTTGGTTTCCTAAAATTTGCATTACCCTTCAGCCAGCTGAAAAATCGGTGGACACGACGGGATTAAAGGGGCGAAAAAAACACCATGTATTAACTGAGCAAATTGCCCGTTTATTACGAGATGGCGTCTACTATGGTAACGTGCAGCACCAGAGTGTTTTTGCATCATTATTGCAAGCGAACTCTTTTTTTAGATCGAAAGAAATTTGTGTTGAGGATGTGAACGATCAAACACTGAGTTTAAAAAAGTTAACATTGGCCGCCATTATTTTAGGTAAACAACTGAACCGGGTTTTAAAAGATGAAAAACATGTTGGCTTAATGTTGCCCAATGTTGCGGGAATGCCAGCCAGTTTTTTTGCACTGCAAGCTTATGGTCATGTGCCTGCCATGATTAATTTTACAGCGGGCATCGCCTCCATTCGGTCAGCTTGTGAAACCGCAGGACTTAAAAGTGTTATTACCTCTAAAAAATTTGTAGAAGTCTTTGAACTAGAACCTTTAATTGAAGCATTATCCAATAAAGTACACTTTATTTATTTGGAAGAAATTAAAGAAAATATTGGAGGACTGGATAAAATAACAGGGTTATTAAAATGCCCAAAAAAATTACCTGGGTATAAAGTAAATCCAAAAGAGTCTGCCGTTATTTTATTTACCTCGGGTTCAGAAGGCACCCCTAAAGGTGTGGTGTTGTCACATCAAAATATTAACAGCAATATTGCACAAATTAGTTCAATGTTAACGCTGTTACCAGGTGATACCATTTTAAATGCACTTCCTACGTTTCACTGTTTTGGATTAACCGCAGGAATGCTTTGGCCTATTATCAGAGGAGCCAAAGTATATATGTACCCATCTCCAGTACATTATTCTATTGTGCCTGAGATGGTATACCAAAAAAATGCCAAGTTGATTTTTGGAACAGATACCTTTTATACAGGGTATGCCCGCAAGGCACACCCTTACGATTTTTACAGTGTAAACTCACTGGTGGCAGGGGCTGAGCGTTTACGTCCAGAAACGCGTGCTTTGTATGCCGATAAGTACCATCAGCCTATTTTTGAAGGCTACGGTGTGACAGAAACCACCCCGGTTTTATCAGTAAACAACCATTTGGCTTATAAAAATGGATCTGTAGGGCGTTTTGTTCCCGCCGTTTCTTACCGTTTAGAGCCAGTAAAAGGCATTGATGAAGGTGGGCGTTTATTTGTAAAAGGCCCCAATATTATGAAAGGCTATTTTATGCCCGATAAGCCTGAAGTATTGCAACCGCCTGTAGAGGGTTGGCATGATACGGGCGACATTGTGGATGTGGATGAAGATGGGTTTGTCTGGATTAAAGGGCGTGCCAAGCGGTTTGCCAAAATTGGGGGAGAAATGGTTTCTTTAACCGCAGTAGAATCCTATATTAATGAAGCCAGCCCAGAAGGGCATCATGTCGTCGTAGCGGTTCCTGATGAGCGTAAAGGTGAACGCCTGGTTTTGGTAACAGATGATCCAACTTTATGTCGCAGTACTATTACCAATGCAGCGAAAGAAAAACAAATTTCTGAATTATGGGTTCCAAAAACCACCGTGCTGGTTGAAAAAGTACCCGTTTTGGGAACAGGAAAAACCAACTATCCTGAAGTACAAAAACTGGCAGAAAAGAATTTTGATTCATAAATACGAATGGTTTTCTTACCCTTATTGATAACGGTTTTTAAAAAAATGAGCTTTTTTATTTTTTTAAGGTTTTTTTGGTATGATTAATTACGTATTTTAAAAAGGCTTTTTAAAAATGAAACTCCATATAAAAAAAACTGTTCAGCTCGTCTTCATTTTATTATCAGTGTCGTTGCTCAGTGCTTGTGAACTGTTTAATACTCGTCCTGTTTTAAGTGAAAGTGTGGGAAAGGTAGAGGCTCTTTCTATTGATTCGGGGAGAGTCATTACCGATAACCAACGATCATTTGATGCCAAGCTGGCTTTGATTGATCAAGCAACAAAGTCGATTGATCTGGTTTATTTTATTTTTGCAGATGATTACAGCTCTTCTGTTTTAGCCAGTCACTTAATTATGGCCAGCAAGCGTGGCATAAAGGTGAGATTGCTGGTGGATTATGTAACAAACTACAGTCGTCTGGATTGGTTTTCGATGCTTGAGCAAGAGGGGGGGGGAAATTTAACAGTACGTTTTTATGGTCGTCCGACCAACAACATGGTGAAAGATGCAGCTTATATGACGATGGGATGCAGTGATGCCATTTCTGTGAATGACCACCGCAGTGCATGCAGTAATGAGAAGTTGGATCAAATTAAAACGCTCTTTTCTACAGAGCGATTAAAGGGTAAAAAAGCAGAGTCTCTTAATATTTCAAATTTAAATGTCGCAAACTCCGGTCTGTTTTTATCAGGGCTATACGCCAAAAATACCCATGCTATGACATTGGCGATTGAGCAAGGACAACAGATCTCTTTGGATGACGTTATGTCTTCGGGAGGATCGGCCAGTTCGCACCAAGTGGATGGCCTAAAAACCTTTGGTCAAATTTACTGGAAGTCTCGAACGGGCCCCGCGTATCAAAGAGTGTACAACCGGCTTAAAACAGCGTTGGCTTTTAGGCAGTATGGAGATGCACTCAATCCAGTGTATGCATCGTTTTCAACGTTTTTACCGATTGAACGAAAAAACATTGATGACGCCGCTCGGGACTGGGATTTTTTTACCGATTATACACACCATAAATTGCTGTTGGTAGACAATCAAACTTTTATTATGGGGGGACGAAATATTGAAGATTCGTACCATATGCACCCTAATGAATTGAGTGCCAAATACACCTTTATGGACACCGATGTGGTAACAAAATTGTCGGAAGCCAGTCAAGAGATGCAGCACCGTTTTAATGAGTTATGGTCGTTTGTGGGTACGGCATCACTGGATGAAGTTCGTCAGCACGCACCGAATGAGTTTGTTGCTAACTGGCACTGGGCAACCAAGTATTGCTCCAAGCGTTTAGAACCAGAGGCTTGTCGTGATGAGCGATTAAATACGGTTCATTTAGCGTTAGCCCAACGGTTGGAACTTGAAAAAAACAAATTAAAAAGACATCGTCAGGTTTATTTAAACGACTACCACTCTTCCTTGCAATTTGCCAAACGCTTTCCTGATTTTTTGCTGGCCAGCCAATCGAGGGGAACGTATCTTGAAAATTTGCCTTATCGTGCAACCCATCGCAACCAAACCAGACAGTTTGGCGCAACATACAATCAAGACGATGTAAGCAATAAAAACATTCATCAATATTGGATTAACAAACTGGGCGAGCAGTGTGCAACGGGCGATAAACTGCCAAGAGATATTTATATTTACAACGCTTATTTTTTTCCCCCCCCTAATGTGATTTTGGCATTTAAAGCGTTAATTGACGGGCGTGAGGATTGCAGTCATGTGACGTTGCATATTATTACAAACTCGGTGGCAACCACAGATTTGGTTCCTGTTAATATTTTAGCCAGCCACAGTATGAAAGCCTTTTTAGACTATTATGTAAAACACTTCGATAAACAGCGCAGTGCTACGGTGCAGTATTATGAGTATCAAAAACAGGAGGATGGAGCTCCCCTCTCTTTGCACAGTAAAGTTACGGTTTTTGAAGACGCTCTGGTGGTCGGATCAGCCAATATGGACGTTCGCAGTTATTTTATGGATACCAATAATGCACTGGTTATTCAGGAAGATACCCATTTAATTGAGCAATATCAGCGCTACTTAGTAGAGCGTATTCATGATTCAAATTTGATACAGCTTAACAATGCCGCATTGCAAGCAACCACTCTGGAATCCTTGATTGAAACTGACCGGCAGTTATTACAAGCATCACTTGAAAAATACAGGGTTAAAAATAGGCTGTCAGAGCAGCAGTATCAAACGATGGTGTTAAAAATGGAAGAGCTGACCCGAGCAGCCTATCAATTGACCCGAAACTTATTGGCAACGGATTCGGAAAGCAAACAAAAGGTAATCAGCGAACGGTTTTATCAACTGTTTAAAACCATTTAATCAAAGATTCCTTAGTCAGAACTTCCTTAAAAAAATGACGATGAATCTACAGGCTTGTATCTTTTTGGAGAGGAAGGGGGGGGAAATAAATTCCCCCCCCTTTTTTTTATTTCACGCCAGTATCGTGCAAAGATCTTAAGGAACCTTTGAATAAGTCCATTTTTTACCAGAAACAAGCATGTAAGTCATTGATTAATAAAATGACAAAAATGTTGATTGGGACTTAATCAGAGCTTACTTAAGGAAGTGCTGATTAATGATACAAAGAAGCAAGCTGACTTGTGCTTTTGGCTCCGTTTTTATTGGTCTCTTTCTCCAACGTTTGTAAAGCATCACAGATGGTTTTGAGTGTATTATCAGGTAACGCTTCTTGATAAAACAGGTGTTTTTCAAGCTGATTAATGGCTTGTTTTAATTCAGGGTGGTTCAGTTCACTAAAGGCCTGAATGCCGTACTCCTGTTTTAATGTTTCTCTCAGCTGGGTATAAAAGCTGTTCGGGGTGTGTTTTACGCTATCTTGGCATAATTGTGATGTGGAGGCATTGAGTGTGCTCTGCTGTGCAGTGGCTTGGTTGTCTGCTGGTTTTGCTTGTTGTAAACGTGCCTTCAGTTGTTTGTTTTTTTTATGATAAGCCAATAAAGTGCCGAGCCAGGCAAATGCCAGAAGGGTGCTTATCAATGGCCATATAAAAGAGGTTTCACGTGAAGCACTTTCTTGGGTCGTAGATTGAGGCATGGATGCATCGAGTGTTTGCCCATTGCTGTCTGATTGTACAGAGGGTGTTGCGGGCGATTTTGATGAGCCATTTAGGGCTGGTAACACGGTAAATTGACGTGATTTTAGTATGGTGGTTTCCATTTTTTGCGTTTGAGTATTAAACCAGTTAATGCGTTGCTCAGGCAGAGAAATGTTACCTGGTTGCGTAAAAATAATGGTTTGTTTCAGTTGTTGTTGTGTGTGCAGGCCGCTGTCTAAAGTACTTTCAGTGGTCGTGGGTTGATCACTATACACTTTAAACCCGGATTGATTTTCGGTAGAAAGATTGGGCAGCTGGCTGGCACGCAACCCTGTTACTTCTAAAATTAAAGTGCGGGTTAAGCTGTCTCCTACCCGAAGGGTGGTAGGGAGGGTATCCCACATTTCAGACAGTCTAACGGACTTGGCTGGTAACCAAGGGTCGTTGGGATTGTGTTTGAGTGACACCGGTTCAGGCAAAACGGTTAAGGTTTGTGGTTTTGCCGCTTCTTGAATGCCTTTGGTGCGATTACGGTATTGTTGAATGCCAGAAATCATTGGGGCAGAAATAGTCATTTCGCCACTTTGTTGCGGGTAAACGGCATACAACCATTCGTAAACGGTGTATTGTCGGTGATTGACCTGTTTGCCATAAACAACTTGGTCTTTTAAGACGGTGGTTAGGCTATTTTTAAATACAGGGGGGCGAATATTGCCTTGAAATGCCCCTAAAAAATAAAATTTTAAGCTGTAAAGAACCTCTTCCTGCACATAAACTTCGTGTTTGCTTAGGCTGGACTCTAGAAAATAATTTCCTAACTGGTTGGTAGGCTTTGTTTGAGCAGGCAATACCTTGATTTTATAAGGGGTGCTTTTAACGCCATCAATATCTAGGGGTGGCACAACCAGATCCCCCACTTGTTTAGGAAGCAGGGTAATTTGCCATTGTGTTTTAGAGCTCATGCGTCCATTAATAAACATAATTTGATTACTTTGCTGGCGACCGAGCACCTCAAATTGATCGTTAAGGCGCTCTAAATCCAGTTGACTGCCACGGGTTTGAAAATCGGCGGTAATGGTAAGGGTAATAATATCCCCCATCTCAATGGTTTGACGGTCGGATGAAACCTCCAGACTTTTGGCAAACGCCCAAAGTGGTAAGCTCAGTAAAATGAAAAAAAGCCCTAATAAAATCCCTTTTTTAAGGGGGGGAAATTTTTTTTTCGTGATGGAATGAGAGTGTTGTATGCTGTTTATCATAGTGGTTACCATTGTTTGTTTTTATTGCCAGAGCCAGAAGGATTGGACTGTTGGTACTGGTATTCAAATTTACGTTTTAAAAACAATCCAGGCTCATCGGGAATCTGTTTCAACCAGTTTTGTGTTGCTTGCTGTTGTTCTTTTTGTTTGGCGGTTAGCGCCGTTTCTGCCTCAGCATTTTCTGTGTTGGCATTAAGCTGATCGCCTAATCTGCCTGTATTGCGTTCCTCTTGTGCTTGATGCCCTTCAGACGATTCGGAATCTTGCACGGTTTCGTTACCTGATTCTGGTGCGTCCTCTTTTTCGTCATTATTTTCTTGTTTTTGTTGAGCCTCCTCAGCCGATTGAGGGGGCGCTTGTGGCACCTCTTCGTTTTTTAAATCGCTGGGTGACAAGCTGTTTTGACTGCCCTCGTTTTGAGGGTCATTTGTGCTCTCTTGATGGCCAGATTTTGACTTGGATTTTGATTTGGAATCAGGTTCAGGCTCAGATTTAGAGCCAGAGTCTGGTTTGGAGTGGTCATCCGAACCGTTGTTAACGTCAGACGGTTGTGATTCATCGGATGATTTTCCATCAGAGTTCTTTGAGTTTTTTGAACCTTGTTCACGGTTGTTGGAGTCGTTTTGATCCTTAGATTCGGATTCTGATGACGTTTCATCTTTTTTAGCGTCTTCACTTTGTTCCTCTTGAGAGTCGGATTGCTCTTTTGAATCTTTTTGATTTTGTTGGTTGGATTGTGATGGTTGCGACGCTTTTTGTTGTGCCAAAAGTTGTTCAATAAGGCTTAGGTTATGTTGTGCTTTTTGAAAATCAGGCTGCTGTTTTAATGCGGTTTCATAGGCTTGCTTTGCCTCTTCCAATTGACCACCTTTGGCAAGGGCATTGCCCAAATTGTAATGCCCATTGGCACTGTTGTCTGTACGAAACAGTTGCGCGGCTTCCTGATATTTGCCTTGTTTGTAGAGTGTACTGGCTCGCCACTGCTCGTTTTCAAACAGCGATTCGGCCACATTCAAATTGTTTTCTTGCCAAGCTTGATACGCTTGTTGATCGGGTGATTTAAAAGCATCTAACAGTGAGAGATTATGGTTATTTGCTTGGTTGGTTGTTTGGCTTTCTGCATGGCTGAAAGAAGGGGAGAATAATCCAGCGGTCAACAGGCTGGCGGAAAGCAATCCCACCAAGGGCAAGCTGATAAAGGAGAGATTTAATATCCAGCCTCTGCGAAACAAGAGTGCCACCAAAGGCACTAAAAGAAGCAGTAAAAAGACTCCTTGATCCAAAGGAAGCAATAACTGAGTTTCATCGGGGTTTTTCGTTTTTTCGGTGTTTAATAGTGCAATAGACGGTGGCAATATTGCGTTTAAGGATTGATTGCTGACCTCCAAATGGCTCAGGGTTACATTTGATAACTCTTTAAATGCATTAAAACGAGATTGGGGTAAGGGGGGGGAAATAATATTGCCGTTGTCGTCTTTTAAAAGCCCATAATTTGGAATATGAACGGCACCGCCTTTAGGGGTACCAACGGTAAGAATGCTCACACTGTAGGGGTGTGAAGCAATCCAGCGCTTCACTGGAGACACTTGTTCTGGTTCAAGATCATCGGTGATCCAGATAATGTGACCGCGATTAATGTTTGCTCCATCAAGCAGGGTTTTAGCTTGCTTAAACCCCAGCAGAGGGTCGGAGCCAAATTGGGGCATGAGCACGGGATTAAGTGCGGGCAATAAGCTTAATAGGGTTTGGTTGTCTTCAGAGATGGGTGAAATGGTGTGTGCCGACCCCGCATAGCCAACCAGCCCAATGGATAACTCTGGGTACTGGGTAAGCAGGTCGGTAATTTTGTATTTAACACGCGCCAAGCGATTGGGCGCGATGTCGTCCGCCAACATGGAAAGAGACAAGTCTAAAACGATTACGGTGCCTTGTTGGTTTTTTTGTGCTGGCATCTTAACCGACTGAGTGGATGGCCCTGCTAACGCAATAATGCCCAGTAACCAAATAAGCGCCAAACCCAATAAAGGCAGTGCATGGGTTAAAGAAGAGGAGGTTTCAGCTCCGTTTCCCAAGAGTAAATGCCTAAACTGAGGGGCAATGACTTGATGCCACGCGCCTTGTTTGCGTTTAATGCGTCCTATTTTCCATAGTAACCAAGCAACAGGCAACAATGCAAGCAACCAATAAGGGCGTAAAAATTGCAGTTCAAACCAAGCGTCCATTTTATTTCCCCCCCCCCTGTCTTGTTATAAAGGAACCTGCCAACAGTAGGCTGATTAGAAAAGCCAGTCCCAACGGCCAAACATAAAGTTCGGTGCGGTTTCGGTAGTTAAACACCTCGTGTTCTGTGCTTTCCAGTTGATTAATGTATTGATAAATCTGGCTTAACTCCTGCGTGTCATTGGCTTGAAAAAACTGGCCATCAGTGAGTTTGGCAATGCGCTTTAATGTATCCACATCAATGTCTGTTTTACCAGACAAAAACAGATCCAGTCCCGTACGGTGTTTTACCTGACCCACCGCAATGGTGTAAATTTTTAACCCCAGCTCTTTGGCTTTTTTGGCCGCCTCAATGGGATCAACTTGTCCTGCGGTATTGGAGCCATCGGTTAATAAAATCAGTACCGCATTGTTTTGTTTGGTTTTTTGTAGATGTTTCAGCGTTAAACCAATCGCATCGCCAATGGCGGTGTTGTTGCCAGCCATGCCGATAGCGGTTTCATTTAACAGGGTTTTAACCGTGTGTAAATCGTAAGTAAGCGGGCTTTGTAAAAAGGCTTGTGTGCCAAAGACCACCAACCCCATTCGATCCCCTTGCCGTTGTTCAATAAAGGTGGATACCACCGCTTTTACCGCCGTAAGTCGATCCACATCGTAACCGCCTAAATACATGTCTTCTTTTTGCATACTGCCCGATAAATCCACCGCCAGCATCATCTCTTTACCACTGACTTTAAATGGGCTGGGACTGATAAACTGAACCGGGCGTGTGGCAGCTAAAATCAGCAGACACCATAATGCGATAAACAGCCAGGGAAGGCGATGTTTGGGTGGGTTGTCTTTAACCAGCGATGTGGCAGGCAACTGTTGTTCCAAACGTTGCACAATGTGCGGTGCCAACAGTGGATGTTGTTTTTGGGTTACGGGTTTCAAAAATCGGTAAATTAGCCAAGGCAGGGGCAAAAACGCCACCATCCACGGCCATAAAAACTCAATGTCTGATAAAAAAGAGACCCAATTTATTGCATTTAAATCCATTATTGATGGTGTCCTTTAATCCATTCTCTGGCGTACTGTTTAAAATTATTCAAGGCATACTGTTCTTCTTGTATGGACGATGAGTCGGAGGGCTGTGTTGGCTTTTGGTAAGCCAGCGCCAAGGCATCCATTAAATTGGGTGGCTGCTTAACGTGTGCAGCGGTTTTGGCTAAAAACACCAACCACGCCTCATCGTGTAACGGAGCCACTTCCGTGCGAGAGTAGCGGGTTAAGGCCACTTTTTTAAGCAAAGCGTTGATTTCCAATAACTGTTGATTAGGAGGCATTGTGCTGTTTTCAAGGGTGGCCAAGTGCGCTAAGGCTTCGGTTCGATAGGCATTGCGTTTTTTTTGATCCAGATAGTACCAAATTACCCCAATGAGCAGAGTACCAATCATAAAAATAAGCAACCACCATGTTGACGATAACGGCCACCAACCAATAGGATCGGGGAGTTGAATGTCCTCAAGTTGGTTTAAGAGTTGCATCTGTTGTTCCGTAAGCTTCATGGGGTTATCCTACAATGACTTTATGGCGCACCAAGGCTTGTAATGGCTCTTCTTGAGAGTCGATTTCAATAAGAGGTATTTTTAGTTTGGTGAAATGTTCTTGTGTTTTTTGCCACTGTTGCTGATACGTTTTGGCATACCATTCGCGGGTTTTGGGGTTAAAACTGTCAAGGTGAATGCGTTGCTGAGAGTGACGGCTTTGGGTAAGGCTTAACCAGCCTAAATCGGGTAATGTTTTTTCCAATGAATCCACGATATGCAGCGCCACAATGTCATTATGACGGTTTAATTTTTGCAAGTAACCACGGCTGGTATGGCTGAGTTGCAATAAATCGCCTATTAAAAAAATCTTGCTCCCCGGTCTAACCACTTGGTTTAAATGGTGCAAGCGATTTTGCCAAAGCATGGGGTCAGTGTATTCGGGGAGCTGGATTTCAGACTGCATTTGGATGGACTGTTGCAAGCCATTTAACAGTGCGCTTTGAGTGCGTTTGGGCGCAACCCAGGCATGATGTTGATGGTTAAAGGTGAGCCCTCCCACGCGTTCATTTTGATTGAGTGCTGTCCATGCTAAAATCGCCGATAAGTTAAGTGCCTGATTCATTTTTAAGCGTACTTGAGAACCAAAAAAAAGGGCGGGAGTTTGTTCTGTAACTAAAATAGTAGGGCGTTCATGTTCTTCAATAAACACTTTAGTATGTGGTTTTTGAGTCCGAGCAGTGACACGCCAGTCAATGTGGCGAATGTCATCCCCTGCTTGATATTGACGTACTTCACTGAAGGTCATCCCCCGACCTTTACGCAAGGCATGATGGCTTCCCGAGCTGGCAGACATAATGCGGTTTTGGTGCGCCAATTTTTTTTGCTTCACGTGAAACTTAAAGGCCACTAAATCATCTAGCTGGCTGTATAAGTTGTATGAGCGAGCACCAGCGTTATCCGTATCATTTGTTTTAGGGGCACTGTGCGCCTGATCTTTGGTACGAGCTTTAGGAAAAAACGGCCACATCTTTATTTAAACCGCCGGCACAAAATTAAGAATTTGGTTGGTTACTTGATCGGGGGTAATATTTTGTGCCTCAGCCTCAAAACTTAACAGCAAACGGTGGCGAAATACATCATGCACCACCGCCTGAATGTCATCAGGGCTCACAAAATCCTTACCTTGCAACCAAGCGTGTGCTCTGGCACAACGAGAGAGCGCAATAGTGGCACGAGGGCTGACCCCCACGGCAATTAAATTCGCCAAGTCACCACTGTACTTTTGTGGTTTACGGGTTGCAATCACCAACTCCACCATATAGGTTTTCATGGCATCGGCCATGTGAATATCTAAAATGGCTTGGCGAGCGGCAAACAAATCCGTTTGGCTTAACGGCTCAAACAGAGTGGGTAAAATAGCTCGGGCTTCGTTTTCCACCAAATCCAAAATTTGGCGTTCGCTGTCGGCATTAGGGTAATCAATATTAACATGCATCATAAAGCGGTCTAATTGCGCTTCGGGCAGGGGATAAGTTCCCTCCTGTTCCAGCGGGTTTTGCGTTGCCATCACCATAAAGAATTTTTCCATTGGAAAAGTACGCTGCCCCACACTAACCTGTCCCTCTCCCATCGCCTCTAATAAGGCCGCTTGTACCTTGGCAGGCGCACGGTTAATTTCATCGGCAAGCACCAAATTATTAAAAATAGGCCCCGGCTGAAATTCAAATTCGCCCGTTTCAGGACGATAAATATCCGTGCCCGTAATGTCTGAAGGCAGTAAATCGGGCGTAAACTGAATACGGTGAAACTGGCCTTCTAATGCATTGGACAAGATTTTAATCGCCTTCGTCTTTGCCAAACCCGGCGGCCCCTCCACCAATAAATGACCATCTGACAACAAAGCAATAAGCAAACGTTGTGTTAAATGCGACTGACCAATAATGTGTTGATTAATGTGCGACTGCAAATCCTGAAAGCGTTGAGAGAGTGCATTTTGTAAAGTATCCGACACGGTAACTCCATCCAAAAATTAAATAAGAAAAATTGATTATACTGAATATATAAGGGGGATAAGGCCAGAAACAAGATGAAAAATATTGAGACTTTATGGAGGAGGCTTTAAAAGATAAGGCATTCAAAATATGCTCTTGGCAACCTACCAATCAAGAACGCCTACTTTGACTAAAAATAGGCAAGTTGCATCGTGATTTTTTGAATAAATTAATGAGTGTTTTTAGGTATATAAATACTGTTTGCCTCCTGTTATACTCATTTTTTATTATTTTAACGTAATGCGTTTAAGGTAGTAATTTTGAGCGAATATACTTGTAATATCGATATTCGGTCAAAATGACAGATTTTATAAGCAACCCTGTCAATAGTGCCTGAAAACATTGGCAATACCGAATAGCTGGGCAAAAGTGCCTTATACTAAATGTTAGAAGCGCCCGCAAGCGGCCGCTTCTAACGGGGTGGCGATCAAGGATCGGTGGTTAGGCCGCTTGCGCGCCTTCTAACAACCGATCAACCTGACCTGGTCCGCCCCAAAAAATTAAAATTTTTTGTGACGAAGCCAGGCAGGTTAT
>WFPP01000057.1 GCA_015487495.1 Thiomicrorhabdus sp. | reverse complement strand
CAATAAGGAGGAACTATAACAATGGCATGGTTTCCAGAATTTATGACGCTGGCGCTTCTGGGCGGGCTGGGGCTTGCGCTGATTGCCGCGCCTTTAGGGGTGTTTGTGGTGTGGCAAAGACAATCTTACTTTGGCGCAACGCTCGCACATTCGGCACTGCTTGGGGTGAGCATTGGGCTGTTTTTAGAAACCAATCTCACGCTCACCGTTGTGGCCGTGTCGTTGCTCATTGCATGGGCTATTTTTCAATTAAGCCACTATCAACAACTCTCTTCTGATACGTTATTGGGCATTTTGGCACACAGCAGCTTGGCCTTTGGGCTGATTATTATTAGCCTGCAAGAAGGGGTACAAATTGATTTAATGAGCTATCTATTTGGCGATGTACTCAGCATTACCCATGCCGATTTAGGGCTGATTGCCTTTATTGGAGTGCTGATTTTTCTGTTTTACCGCCGTCACTGGCAAGACCTGCTTAACATTACCTTAAACCCCGAGCTGGCCCATGTAGAAGGGGTGGCGGTTAAAAAAGTACAACTGCAATTTATTTTACTGCTTGCCTTAATGATTGCACTCTCTATGAAAATTGTAGGCGTACTGCTGGTAACATCCCTGCTTATTATTCCCGCCGCCGCCGCAAGACGGCTCTCTAATACGCCTGAAAAAATGCTCTGGATCAGTATGATTTTAGCCGTTTTTTCTGTGCTGTTTGGCCTTGCTCTCTCCTACTTTGCCGACCTACCAACCGGCCCGGCCATTGTAGTGGTTGCGACGGTGTTTTTTCTACTGCTATTAAACAAAAAAGTGCCTTAAGGAACCTCTGATTAAGTCGCTTAATTTCTGGCAACGCCATTTTATTCGCATCAAGGCAAATGACTGAAGCCATGTCTAGACCTTGCAAAGGCATTTAACGCCGAGGCGAATAAAATGGCTAAGCCCCGCAGGGTGAGCCTTCAAGCCTTCCCCTTCGTTGTTATGCTTCTTGTGAATGGAATAACCATTCCCTGCGAAACAAGCCTGGAACAGGAAGACCTGAAGACTCACAGAATTTTAAGGGGCTTATTCAGAGATTCCTTAAGGAACCTCTGATTAAAACAAACGCTCTAATGTCACAAACTCAAATGGATGCGCGTGACGCTCGTCTTTGGGATGAAATTCACGTGCCACTTCTATCCAGTCAAACGCTCTCCAATCTGGAAAAAACGTATCTCCCTCAATTTTGGCATCAATTAACGTTAAGTACAAACGGTCTGCTTTGGGTAACATTTGGCGATAAAGCTCTCCCCCCCCCATAATAATCACCTCTGGTTCACCTTCATACTTTTCTAACGCTTGCTCAATGGACTGAAACACCTCTGCATTCGGAATCGTCAAATCAACATTGCGGCTAATCACAATATTAGGGCGGTTAGGTAGTGGACGAGAGCCAATGGATTCAAAGGTTTTTCGTCCCATAATCACGGGCTTTCCAGTGGTTTTGGATTTAAAAAACTTTAAATCATCGGGCAGATGCCACGGCATGTCCCCTTTTAAACCAATCACACGATCTTTGGTCATTGCCGCAATCATGGCAATGTTCATACCGATACCTGCGCTTTAATATGCGGATGCGACTCATACCCCTCTATTTCAAAGTCCTCAAAACGGTAATCAAATATACTTTCAGGAATTCGCTTAATCACCAGTTTTGGCAAAGGATGAGGCGCTCGACTTAATTGTATTTTGGCCTGATCAAGAGTATTGTTATAAAGATGTACATCCCCCCCTGTCCAAATAAACTCACCCACCTCCAAGTCAGTTTGTTGCGCCATCATGTGAACCAACAGCGCATAACTGGCGATATTAAATGGTACGCCTAAAAAAGTATCGGCACTGCGCTGGTAGAGCTGGCAGGAGAGTTTGCCATTAGCAACGTAAAATTGAAAAAAGGCGTGACAGGTCGCCAGTGCCATACGCCCTTGCTGCACATTTTCTTGTGGACTTTTGGATTCATCAGGCAAATCGGCAGGATTCCAGGCGGTCACAATCATGCGACGACTGTTTGGGTTGCTTTTCAGCGTATCAATGACTTCTGATATTTGGTTAATGGTATCACCACTTGGAGTTTCCCATGAAGTCCATTGTTTACCGTACAGTGGCCCTAACTCTCCCGACTCCGTTGCCCACTCATCCCAAATTCGTACCTGATTCTCTTTTAGGTATTGAATATTGGTGTCCCCCCTTAAAAACCACAGCAATTCATAAATAATAGAACGTAAATGCAGTTTTTTAGTGGTTACTAATGGAAAACCCTGTTGCAAATCAAAGCGCATTTGATAACCAAAAACCGAACGCGTTCCTGTGCCCGTCCGGTCACCCTTATCCGTTCCATTTTTTAAAATATGGTCTAATAACGCTAAATATTGTTTCATGCCTTCCCCATCGTTTCTTTATGTTGTTTTGCTCCCCAAATCATCACGGCCAATCCAATTAAAATCATCGGGGTGGACAACAATTGTCCCATCGTAAACCAATCCCAAAGCAAGTAGCCCAGTTGTGCATCTGGCATACGCCAAAATTCAACCAAAAAGCGGAAGCTACCGTATCCAACCAGAAACAGACCCGCCACACTACCAGGCGCTCTCGGTTTGCGAGCATAAATGACTAAAATAATAAACAACACAATCCCTTCCAACAATGCTTCCAGCAGTTGCGTGGGGTATTTATGCACCACCGTTTGCAAAACGGGATCATACACAGCCATGCCCAAGGGTGAGTCAGTTACTTTACCCCAAAGCTCCCCGTTTATAAAATTGCCAATACGCCCCGTGAATAACCCAATAGGAATCAGTGGCGCAACAAAATCCGCTACCTGAAACAGGCTCTGTTTGGTTTTACGTGCAAATAAAAACATCGCCAGCGTGACACCTAATAACCCGCCATGAAACGACATGCCGCCTTGCCACACTTTAAAGACCAGCAATGGGCTTTCTAAATACGCCGCCAAGTCATAAAACAGAATATAGCCTAGTCGCCCACCTAAAATCACTCCCATCGCCACATAAAACAGCAAATCGCTTACCATTTCCGCATTCCAGGATGCGATTTTTTTAGCACGCATATTGCCATATAACCAACCGCCCAAAAAGGCAAGCAAATACATAATGCCATACCAGTGAATTTGTATCGGGCCTATGGCGAGCGCCACAGGGTCAATGTTTGGATATTCCCACATAACAACCTGTTAATCCTTCTATCAAGTGGGATGAATCATAACAAAAAAACCACCTTTTTAGGTGGTTTTCATAGGTAGTTTTCAATGATTAAATGTGAGGAATCAAACAATCAGAATACACTCAAACCTTAAATTGCTGTACCAACTTATCCAATTTATTAGCAAGTTGTTGTAAATCATGCCCTGCTTTTTCGGTGTTTTGTGCTCCTGATACTGTTTTTTCCGTTATACCATAAATTTGCTTAATATTGCTATTAATCTCTTGTGCTAACGTGGTTTGTGCTTGCGCCGCACTGGCGACCTGCCCACTCATTTGATGAATGTCATCCATTAAAATGGTCACAGGTTGCAGTGCATGTTTGGTTTCCGCAATGGCATGACAGCTCGTCTCTGTTGCTTCTCTCCCCTGTTCAACCATTTTAACCGTAGACAAAGTCGCACGATGTATCCTGTCAATCATCTCCTCTATTTGTTTGGTTGACTCCTGAGTGCGTTTAGCCAAACCACGTACTTCATCGGCTATCACGGCAAAACCGCGCCCATGCTCTCCCGCTCTGGCTGCTTCAATGGCGGCATTTAATGAAAGCAAATTCGTTTGCTCGGCAATATCACGAATAACGCTGACCACCATTCCAATCGAATCACTGTCATTTCGAAGCTGATTAACCGCTTGTGTCATATTATCCATCCCGCCAGACAGTTGCTGAATCACCTCGACCGAACCTAATACTTTCTCCCCCCCCTCTTTCACTCGCTCTGCTGCCTGCTCGGTTGCTCGTGCGGTATTATGAGAATGATTTTCGACGCTTTTAGACTGTTGCGTCATATCCGACATGGACGTCGAAAGAACATTGGTGGCCTGTAACTGTTGTTGCGCCCCTTCTTTGGTTGCCTGAGTGATGCTTAATAACCTGCCTGATGAGCTTTCCAACGCTTGAATACTCTCATTTACTTCTTGTAACATGCGCTGAATTTTGGCAATAAACTGATTAAAATAGCTTGCCAAAGCCGCCATCTCATCCTGACTATTTTGTTGATTTTGAGTCGGCAAACGCCGTGTTAAGTCCCCTTTTCCTGTTGCAAACTCCTTCATCAACGATAAGACAGCCTGTACAGGTTCAACCACCGATTTTGTAACGTGTTTCGAAACCCACATACCCATAAATTGCCCAAACACCGATAGCGTTAATAAAAGAACAATATTAAATAAACTGCTGCTTAATAAACTTTCACTTTCCACCGTCATCTCTTGAACGGCCTGATTTGACAGGGTCATTAACGCGTCATCCAGTTCATTAAAAATAGGTGCGATGTGATGCGACATCAACCATATATCGGTACGCCATTGCTCACTTTCATGAATCCCTGTTAACAACATATAGTGCTCACGATAGGACTGGTAAAGTGACTCCAGCTGCACCAACCACTTACTATCGTCGGCTGTGAAACGGTCACGATATTGATTAAGCTCATTTTGCAATGCCTCAATCTGGTTGAGCTCCAAATCAATGGTTTCAATCGCATCATCTGTTTTTACTGCCAAATAAGCATACACATCCGTATGCACTCGTTGCCATGCCATTTGCAACGCAAAAATACGCTCTAATAGTTCGCCATTTTTTGTATTTAAACGAGAGATTAAAGAGGAGGTTTGACTGGAAAACGCACGTTGTAACTCGATGTTAATCGGAGCGAGATGTTGATCGGCATACGCCAAGGCAGGGAATTGCGTATGAGGAGAGCCAATCGCCTCCTCCAGTTGCGTAATAACAGGAGGCAACTTTTGCAATAGAGCAAATAAGTGTTGAACCTCTTCCTGTTGCAAATGTTCCGACCCATTGGACAACAAGGTTTTTTTAAGCGCCACTTGAACGTCTGACAAGCCTGAACGATAAGCCGCAAGCTGTGCCTCATCTTGTGTTAACACATAGTTATTTAATGCATTCAGACTTTTTTCCAGCAAAAAAACGGTTTTAGCGGTCTCAATAGCAAAAGGCTGCTTATCTTCAACCATTTCAGCAATATCCGAACGAACCACCGCCAAATTCACCACCGCTTGAATGGTAATAATGGCCAACACCAGCCAAATCATACCAAAGCCAAAACGTATTTTTTGTTGAATCGACCGTTTTTGTAAAAATGCATTCATGAGGGATCAAGTCTTTATTTTTTGACAGTATCTCTCAAAGAGCAATTTAAATGCCAATTAATCATTCCCCCCTTCTTCCTCATGAACGGAACACAAAACGGTAACGGTCTAACACTAACGACTCGGATAATTCCCTCTGGCAATCAAGCCTCCATCCAGCGTTAACACACTGCCCGTCATCCAGGCCGTAGCATCTGAGAGCAGATAGGCGGTGGCTTCGCCCATCTCTTCCGTGGTGCCGTAACGCCCTGATGGGATTTTATCGTGCCATTTTTTCGCCATCTCTGGTTGCGATAAAATAGGCTTTGTGCGCTCAACAGGCACGACACCCGGTGCCAAAACATTGACACGAATTTGGTGTACCCCCCACTCAACCGCCTGCACCTTGCTGATGGCATCTAACCCTGCCTTAGATGCAGCATACGCCGAGAACCATTCGCAGGTGGCTTGTCCATGAATACTGCTGTTGTTCACAATCGCACCAGGCTGTTTTGCTATAATACACGCTTGTGCAAATGCAGTACTCAGCAGGTATGGCGCATGTAAGTTCACTTTTAACGTTTCCATAAACTGGATGCCTTTTGCGTCTTTAAGTGCGGTGGTCTTGGAAACCAAGCCGGCATTATTAACCAACCCATCCAACCCGTCAAAAGCCCTCCATGCTTGTTCAAAAAAAGCGTCCAGATTGTCTAAAAGACAAAAATCACTTTGCAATACAACCGCTTCGGCACCCAAATTCGTCACCACTTTTAATGTGTTTTCAATGCCTGCCTGATTGCGATTAAAATGTAGCACCAAACGACACCCTTCCCGAGCTAATACTCTTGCCATACCCGCACCGATACCACTGGATGCGCCCGTAATTAAAACCCGTTTTCCTTTTAATCCTTTCATCTTATTCACGCTTCCTGTTTTCTATTTTTACCAATAAAAAATAATGAAAAAACCACAACATCAACCCAAAATACACCAGTGCAAGCACCAACAATAGCACGGCAATCGCCGCAAAAATATCGGGGGCTTTCATTAATGTCGTCATTAGGGACTCTTGATAATAAAAGAACCACTGATTGTTTTCAGGAAAAACCAAGACATGTAGCTGATAAAAAATGGCTTCTGCACCATAAGCCATCACCAAGATCGCCACCAAAAAAATCCCCCCCCCTACGCCCAAGAACGTTTTAGAAAGCGATTGAAACGGAATGCCACGCCATTTAAAAAACACCAGCATCCCCATTAGCACTCCCATTGCATAGTATTCAGAGACTCTCAACCAGTCCAGTAAATTCGCCACATCTTGCAAATGAATAATTTCTGGCCTGCGTAACAGAGTATCCATAACTTGCCCTTGTGCATCGTAATAGACAATTTGAGCTAACCCTTCTCCCCCTTGGTTAATGGCCGTCACAATTTGGCTAAATAACACACTGTGTTGCGCTTGATCGGTTTGTTCAAACCCAAATTTATAGACATTAAGAGGGGCAAATGTTTGAATCAGTGCACCAATGTCCAGAAAATCGTAAAGATAAGGGTAAGCAAAATCAATCGCACTTAAGCTTTGCCATGCAAAAAACAACGCAACCCAAAAGGCGAGAAGCACCATCACCATTTGAGCTAAAAAAAACTTTTTCTTAAAAGTATTAAAAAAGGCCTTAAAAAATGGATAAATGATTACGAGCCTCCTGCTAAGGCAATTATGGCAACCCTGATAATGACTCTTGTCATTGAAAACACACCAATCTTTACTCTTTTATGTATGACATTAATAGCGAGACAATTTTCTCAGTTGCTTGGGTGTCAGCTTGTTGGCGAATGCGGTTTGAGGCATCGATTCTTTTTTGTGGATGGTGACACCAATCATTCAGCACGGTCACAAGCCGTTGAGGAGTTAAATCGGTTTGTTGAATGATTTCTCCCCCCCCTATGGCAACCAGTGCTTGTGCATTGGCCGTTTGATGGTCATCTACGGCATGAGGGTAAGGCACCATAATCGCGGGGCGCGCACAAGCCATGAGTTCGCTAACGGTTAAAGCACCCGAACGGCAGAGCACCAAATCAGCCTTGGCATAGGCGCTTTGCATGTCATCAATAAACGACACCACTTGAGCGTTTACGCCTGCTTGTTGATAAGCGTTCACTGCCTGCTGATGAGTTTTTTCACCAGTTTGATGAATGACCTCTGGGCGCTCAGAAGAGGCCATAAGCGCAAGCGCTTTAGGCAATGTTTGATTTAAAGCCAATGCCCCACGACTCCCACCCAAAACCAATAAACGTACCTGACGTGATGAATTTTTTAGCACAGGAACGGATTCCAACCCTGCTCTAACAGGATTACCCAAGGTGACCACATGCTCCCCTTTAATGGCCTTTTGAGGAAACGCAGTGATGACTTTATCGGCTAATTTGGCCAAGAGCTTATTGGTTAATCCTGGAATGGCATTTTGTTCATGCAACACCAAAGGCGTGCCTAAAGATTTAGCCGCTAATCCCCCTGGACCACACACAAAGCCCCCCATCCCTAACACCAGACTGGGTTGCGTTTGTTTCATTATTTTTCGGGCTTGTCGCCATGCTTTGGTCACATTAACAGGTGACATTAACCAGCCTAATACACCATTGCCCCTTAATCCTTTTATGGTAATTTCATGCAATGGAATCTGTGCCTTTTGAACCCATTGAGCCTCCATGCCTCCTTGAGTGCCTAGCCAAACAACCTCTACGTTATGTGCTGTTAACGCTTCAGCCAATGCGATACCAGGAAAAACATGACCGCCAGTTCCGCCTGCCATAATGAGTACTTTTTTCATGTTTCACACCTTGGTTAAATTTAAGGGACTTAATCAGAGATTTCTTAAGCGTTTTTAAACCTCTTTAAGACGTTTTCACTTTTACACCCTTTTTAGGGGTCTTTTTTTGAGGGCTTGTCTTAACACTTTCCTTTGATGCCGTTTTCTCATCAGGCATGGCTTCGGTTACTTTTTCTGGCTTGGGACGGGGATAAAAACGGGTTTCATAATCCACGCGAAATACCACGGCCATTGCAATACTCATCATTAAAAGGCTACTGCCACCATAACTCATAAAGGGCAAGGTTAACCCCTTGGTAGGAAAAGCTCCAAGATTTACCCCCATATTAATACCTGCCTGTAAAATAATCCAAATACCAATACCAAAACAGACCATGCTTCCAAAAACATGGTTCGCGTTCCATGCTTTATGCCCAATACGAAACAGTCGATGCAAAATAGCCAAGTACAATAACACTAAAAAAACCACACCGATAAACCCAAATTCCTCACCGTAAATGGAAAATAAAAAATCGGTATGAGCATCAGGTAAATACAAAAGTTTTTGCACACTGCCACCAAGTCCAGTACCAAACCATTCACCGCTGCCCGAAGCAATCAATGCTTGTGTAAGCTGATACCCTGCCCCAAAGGGATCTTGCCAAGGATCTAAAAAACTGGTCACACGTGCCATTCGATATTCAGAGTTGACCACCAATGCCACCAAAATAACAACCATTGGCAGAACCGTTAACGCAAAATAACGCCATGGTGCGCCGGCGATTAATAACATTCCGGTAATCATAATGGCAATCACAAACGTACTGCCGTAATCGGGTTCCAATAATAATAAAATGGCCATCACTCCAAACGGTAATGCTAACCGGGTTACCGCACCTAAATTTTCTTTTACTGCGGAAGCATGGCGATCCAAATACCCCGCCATAAAAATAACAATCACAAGTTTCATAAATTCGGATGGCTGAAAATTCATGATACCCAGAGGCAACCAACGTTTACTGCCATTAATTTCTCGTCCAAAAATCAAAACGGCAACCAATAACAACACCCCAAATAAAAACAGCTTACCGCGATTGTTTTCCCACATGCCCAACGGTACATGAAAAAACAGATAGGCAGCAAACAACCCCAGCCCCATTGAAATTATTTGGCGAATCAAATAATGATTCGGATGTCCAAATCGCTGTTCACTGATGGCCACTGAGCTGGAGGCAACCATCATCAGACCCATCATTACCAGCATTATCAGCAACCCCAACAACCAATAATCCATTGGCCATTTTTGGCTTTCTGCTCGCCAGTGCGCTAACATATTTTTTCAGTTCCTTCTTCTGGTAACGCGACAGACTCTGATGCGGCTGACTCAACTTGCAACACCTGCACCTGTTGCATAAAAACCTCTCCACGATGAATATAATGTTTAAACTGATCAAAACTGGCACACGCTGGTGAAAACAGGACACAATCGCCTGACGTTGCCAAGGTATTTGCCTGATTCACAGCTTCTTCCAATGTGTTCACCAATGTCAGTGCAACCTCGGGCAAATCTTCTGAAATCAAGGCTTTATCTCGCCCAAACACCAGGGTATGACGACACCATTTTTGAATCACTGGTTGCAAGCTAGAGAAATCCGCTTCTTTGCTCACCCCTCCCAAAATTAAAATCAGCTTACCCTCAACCTGCCCTCCCAGGCTTTCAATCGCGGTTAATGTTGCGCCAACATTTGTGCCCTTGGAATCATTAATCCAGGCCACACCATGAAACTCGCCAACCCATTGTGTACGATGAGGCAACCCGGTAAACGATTGCAATACGTGCCTAAAATGTTCTGCATTCACATGAAAGGGCTGACACAAGGCCATCATGGCCAAAGCATTCAGTTGATGATGAGTGCCTTGTAATCGCATGTCGGACACAGCAACAAGCGGGGTTTTTCCAAATCCTAAAAAATCCCCCCCCCCTGTCGTTATCTCACACTCACTTATAAGGCTTTGTGGCAAATGCAGAACACCAAACTCATTGTCCGATAACGTCGTTTTTTCATCACAGCCAAAACGAATTACTTTGGCATGGTGCGTCATGCCCAAGGGATTAAATCCTTCAGGAAGCACGGCCAAGTCAGTGTGTTCAAACACCTTGGTTTTTGCCAAAATATAATCTTCAAGATGCTCATAACGATCCATATGGTCTTCTGAAATATTCAATACCGTGGCGGCCACACTTTCTAATGTATACGTGGTTTCCAGCTGAAAACTGGATAATTCCAACACATATACGTCATACTCCTGTTCATCAATTAACAAATCAAGTACAGGTTGCCCAATATTGCCACCGACCGCAACACAATATCCTGCCGTTTGCAATGCCATCCCCGTCATGGTGGTCACGGTGCTTTTACCGTTTGACCCGGTAATGGCAATGACAGGCACACCCACAGCACGGGCAAACAGTTCAATGTCTCCAATCACCTGTTTACCCAGTTGCTTTAATGCCACAACCCAAGGCTCAGACTGTGCAATACCCGGACTTAAAACAAGGGTATCAAAACGGTTTAACCATGCCTTGGGAACGGAAGCCCCCTGTGCAAATGCAACCTCGGGAAAAGACGCTTGTAACGATGACAAATTCACTGTTTCACGCGTGTCAAACGCCATACAGGGTTCGCCTTGAGCCTGAAAATAACGCAATACTGACTGCCCTGTGATGCCTAATCCCGCAACCAAATACATAATGAATTCTCTGTGTTGTTATCTCAATTTTAAACTGGCCAGCCCAATCAGAACCAAAATAATAGTAATGACCCAAAAACGCACAATCACTTGTGATTCATGCCACCCTTTTTGTTCATAATGATGATGCAGTGGTGCCATTAAAAAAATGCGTTTTTTTCGCAACTTATACGACCCAACCTGCAAAATAACCGACAGGGTTTCGGCCACAAAAATCCCTCCCATAATCACCAATACCAACTCTTGTTTAACGGCAATGGCCATCCCTCCCAACGTGGCACCAATGGCAAGCGACCCAACATCCCCCATAAACACTTGAGCGGGGTGGGCGTTAAACCATAAAAACCCGAGACCGGCTCCAACCAATGCCCCTGCAACAATGGTTACCTCTCCCACACCAGGAATATAAGGAATATTTAAATAATCTGAAAAATACATATGGCCAGATAAATAAGCAAACACACCTAAAGCGCCTGAAATCATCACGGTTGGCATAATCGCCAATCCATCCAGACCATCGGTTAGATTCACTGCATTTGACGTTCCCACAATCACAAAATAACTTAATAAAATGGTCCATGCGCCTAAATGAATCACGGTGTCTTTCATATAAGGTATCAATAATTCAGTTTCGGCAGGCACCGTTGCCATCGCAAACAAGGCATAAGCGGTGGCAAACCCAACAATGGATTGCAGTAAAAACTTGGTACGCGAGCGCATGCCTTCGGGATCTTTATACACGACTTTCTGGTAATCATCGGCAAACCCTATGGCACCAAACCCCAACATGGAAAGCGTAATAATTAAAAGATAATGGTTCGTTAAATCCCCCCATAAAATCACAGCCAGTGCAACCGAAAACAGAATCATGGTACCTCCCATTGTTGGGGTGCCTGATTTAATCAAATGTGTTTGTGGACCGTCTTCTCGAATGGTTTGCCCCACTTTTAAACGCGTTAACCAACGAATCATGGCTGGTCCAATTACAAAGGATAAAATCAGAGCCGTTAATACACTCATAATGGCACGCATGGTAATGTAACTAAACACCCCAAACCCAGAAATATACTGCTGTAAGTACTCTGTTAAATAGATGAGCATTGCTGATATCCTTTACGTTAGGCTATTCGCTGAAAATTCTTCTAATATCGCTGTCGAGACACGCTCCATTTGAGCGCTACGAGAACCTTTAACCAGTATATTTACCGTTTGTTGGGCGTATGATTTTTGCTTTAGAACGCGTGCAACCTGCTCATAAAGAGCTTTATGTGAATCAAAAAACTGCCCTTGTTCACCAAATACCGCAGGCATGGATTGCGTGGCTTGACCATAGACAAATAAATAGTCCACCCCCTGTTGCCTGGCATATAACGCAATCTCTTGATGGGCTGAAACACTATGCGCTCCCAGTTCAGCCATTGCCCCCAAACATAAAATAGAATGCCCCGATAAACGAACCAGTGTCGAAATACCTGCTTTAACTGATGCGGGATTGGCGTTATAACTGTCATCAATTAAACAGCCCGTTGTAATTGCCTGCTGTTGCAAGCGTCCCGAGACCCCTCTAAACGATTCCAGCCCAGGTAAAATTTCGTCCCAACTTAAACCTGCACTCAATGCAACCGCCACACATGCTGCTGCATTAAAAGCATTATGCTCTCCTAAAACAGGCATGGTCACAGCATAGGAAACACCATAAATAATCAGGTTAAATTGAATGCCTTTTGCCGTTGTCGTCACACCCGACACCGTAATGCCCGCTTTTTCAGAAGTACCAAAACGCACCAATTTGGTAATGCCTAATGCCTTTGTGATTTGCACCCAATCCAGGTAGCCACTCGAATCGGTATTAATGACCGCCACACCCTCTTTATTTGAACCTATTTGATTAAGCCCCTGAAAAATCTCACCCTTGGCTTCAATAATCCCTTGCAGGGATCCAAACCCCTCTAGGTGTGCATCGGAGGCATTGGTAATCAAAGCAATATCCGGTAGGGCCAACTGAGTTAAATACGAAATTTCTTTACCGTGATTGGCTCCCATTTCAATAATGGCATACTCATGTTCAGGGCGTAAGTTCAACAATGTTCTTGGTACACCTAACTCATTGTTTAAATTGCCTTCGGTCGCCAAGGTGTGACCAACCCGTTGAAAAACATTCAATAACAAACTTTTTGTGGTGGTTTTGCCATTACTGCCTGTAACGGCAATCAGTTTTTTAACAGACATTTGCTGGCGATGCCAGCGGGCAAACTTTCCCAGTGCCAAACGGGTATCATTCACCAAAACGGCTGGAACAATAGAGGAAACAACCTCTGAAACCAACACCACTGCGGCGCCTTTTTGAATGGCTTGCTCAATAAAATCATGCCCGTCAAACTGCTCTCCTTTCAACGCAATATACAGGGCACCAGGCTCTAAAGTGCGGGTATCAGTACTGACGCTATTAAACAAAACAGGACGCTCTGAATACACGGGGGATATAAGCGAACCATCCACATTCGGCACTAAATCCTCTAGCCCCCATGAAAATTCCGTTGCATTATCCATACCTAAAACCTCTTTCGCCTCTGTTGGAGACTTGATAAATTTTTGCTTCAGTTGCGCTTGTATTTTGGCAACCCAATGTTCTGGAATAAAATCTTGACCCATACCTTAATGCTCGTCCAATCGCGTCTTTTTTTCTTTAAAACGTTTACTCTGCTTATCCTGCCAATCCAACACCACTTGTTCATCCTGAAAAGGCACGTTAACACCCTGAATATCTTGATAAGCTTCATGACCTTTTCCAGCAATCAGCACCACATCACTGGATTGCGCCTGAGCCAGAACACGCTCAATCGCCTTTGTGCGATCCAATTCAACCTCAATCTTGTTCGACGCGTGAAAACCACTCATTATTTGATCAACAATCTGCTGAGGGTCTTCAAAACGCGGATTATCACTGGTTACCATCACCTCATCTGCCAACGCCTCGACCACCTGAGCCATTAAAGGCCGCTTACCTTGATCTCGATCTCCTCCACAACCAAAAACACACCATAACCGCCCATGACTTGAACGCGGCAAGTGTTGTCGAATGGCCGATAAAACATGCTTCAAGGCATCAGGCGTATGGGCAAAATCCACAATCACTGCTGGCGCCCCCTCTGCTAAAGCAACCCGTTGCATTCGCCCAGAAACTGGGCGCAATTGAGACACCGCTTCAATGAGAGGCAACCAAGCTACTGCACGTTCTTTAAACGACATACTGGCTATTACCAATGAGAGAGCACACAAAACATTCTCTGCATTAAAGCGTCCCATTAAGGGGGGGAAAACACTTATTTCTTTATCAAGCACCGCTGGCAAACCGCTTTTGTTTTGTCCCTTAAGTCTTAACGACATCCCCTGTGAATGCAGTTGCAATGCTTCACCACTTAATGTCCAATGACTGGATAAACGTGCTCTGCTCTCTTCCTGCGCTTCAACCGATGTCATACCATAAGACCAAACCGACCCTTTCAGATTTGCCAATAACTGGGCACCCACAGTGTCCTTGGCATTTAAAATTTTAACTCGCGCGGGATAGTCCGTAAATAATGTCATTTTTGCCGCATGGTACGCCTTTACCGTTCCATGAAAATCAAGGTGATCCCGTGTTACTTGCGTTAGAGCCACCGCATCAAATGTAATATGATTTACACGCCCTAATGCCAATGCATGAGAAGAGACCTCCATCACCACCCATGTTGCTCCTTGCTCAATAAACCCTGACAACAATCTCTGAATCGTTACCCCGTCTGGCGTGGTATTTAAGGTCGATTGAAGAGCAGATTCTGTGGAAGAAACATCCCTTTTAAGCAGACCATTGCCCAATGTTCCAATTAAAGCCACCTTATGCCCCAGATGTTCAAGTAATTGAGCCGTGTAAAATGCCGTGGAGGTTTTTCCATTGGTTCCCGTAATGCCCATAACTTTAATACGCTGGCTAGGTTCATGGTAAAACCAGTTTGCCAATGGTGAAACGTACTTGAGCAACGCCGATACCACAATGACACGAGTAAAATGATGCGCCTCTAATAATTGTTGTTGCTCCGCACTGGGCATTCGATCCGCAAGAATACACGCTGGTCGGGTTAACAACACGGAGGCCAAAAAGTCCAAACCGTGTGCTTTCTCTCCCTGCAAAGCAATAAAACAATCACTGTGTTGCAATGTTCGGGAATCTAAAGATAAATGCCTTACTTGAATGGCGGCATCGTCACTTGTTAGTGACTTTATTGAAACATCCTCTCCCGCAAAAGAAGCTAAAAACTCGCCAATCTGTCCAACCGTAAACGGCTCCACAACGCTTAATGATGCTGTCGTTGCACTGCCAGATGGTGTACCGGGCATCATAGACGGGATTCCTGTTCCAGGGTTTGATCGGGTGCAATATTACGCAAACGCAACGCCTCCTCCATCACCTCTTTAAAAACGGGGGCCGCTACAGCGCCTCCATAATACACACCACGACTGGGTTCATTTACCAACACCACCATAATCAAATCTGGGTCTGAAACGGGAACAATGCCTGCAAACAAAGCCAAATAGGTGTTTTCTTCATAACCTCCCGTTTTGGTTTTATGCACCGTACCGGTTTTTCCCGCCACCCGATACCCAGGAATAGCCGCTTTAACAGCCGTTCCTTCTTGCGAAACGACCGATTCCATCATATTAAGCACAGCATTAGCAACCTCTGGTTTTACTAATTGCTTGCCTTCTGGTGGCTCATTTAACTTAATAATACTTAATGGCACCATTTTTCCCTGATTGGAAAATAATAAATACGAATGCGCCAAATTTAATAAATTAGTACTAAAGCCGTATCCAAACGATGCAGACACTTGATCAATATCTTGCCAACGAGAAGCCGGCTTTAAGTAGCCACTGTTTTCTCCCGGTAAAAATACCCCACTGTCACGACCAAAGCCAATGTCATACCAAAAATCATGCTGCTGTTCAGGCGTGAGTTTCAATGCAATTTTAGCCGCCCCGACATTACTGGACTTTTGAACCACGCCCAATGGAGTCAATACACCATGGTTATGACTGTCGGTAATGCGGTTTCCTTGTACCCGAATCGCTCCAGGATGAGTGTCAATTTCTGTTGTTTCCGAAATCAAACCCTCCTCTAAAGCCTTGGCAACCACAAACGGTTTAACCGTAGAACCAGGTTCAATCAGGTCGGTGACCACACGATTGCGAATGGCAGCACCCTGGCGTTGTTTGGAATCATTTGGATTGTATCCTGGCAAACTCACCAATGATAAAATCTCACCCGTTTTGGCATCCAAAATAACCGAACTGGCTGACAGGGCCGCATGCTCAATCATCACCTTTTTTAAGGCCCGATAGGCCACATATTGAATGGTTTGATCAATGCTTAATGTAATCGGTTTACCTGGTTTAGACGCTTTAATATCCTTAACAAAATCCACAACCTTACCCGCACGATCTTTAATTACCTGTTTTTTACCCGGCGTACCCATCAGCCACTCTTGATAAACCAGCTCAATGCCTTCCAACCCCTGATCATCAATATTGGTAAAGCCAATTAACTGTGCACTGCTCTCTCCAGCGGGATAATAACGCTTGTATTCACCCTGAATGTAAACCCCTGTTAGCTTAAGCGCATCAATTTTATCCGCTACATCCGGTACCATAGAACGCTTTAAATACAAAAAACGCCGTTTGGATTTGGCACGCACTTTTTTGGCAATCGTTCCCGGAGTAACATGTAAAAATTCAGCCAGCTTTGCATAGGTATAGCGATAACGGTTCAATACGCCAGAATCAACCCAAATCGAAGCAGACTGTTTATTTACCTCAATTTGTTTACCATTATTTTCAAATACCAAATCAATCCGTTTCGTATAAATACCAGGCAACCCCAATGCTGCAATTTGATCGACCCGCTTATCATCCTGCACCTGCTGAATAAAGCTCAAACGCTTGTGCCGTTGCGCCTCAATCAATTGATTTAACTGACGATCCGTTAATTTTAGCAAACGCAAAAACTCTTGGTATTTTTGCTCATGCATCACCACAATCTTGGGATCAACCCAAACGGCTGCCATAGGAGTACTCAGTGCCAACAAAGCACCATTTCGATCATAAATATCCCCACGTGAGGCTGAAATCACCAAGGTACGACTTTGACGTTTATCGGCCTCATTTTGTAAAAAATCAGTCTTAACAATCTGAACATAAAATGCTTGAACCACAATGGCCAAAAAACCCAGTGCAATTAAAAAGAACACGACCTTATCGCGCTTTAATTTATTCACTCTACCGTCTCATTTTGAGGTTTTTTTTCCGCTAAGGATTGCAATTTAGAGACCAAAGCATCCGTTACATAAAGGGTTTGATAATTCGATTTATCCAACGTCATGTTCAGTTGTGTTTTTGCAACCCACTCAACACGGGCAGGCGCCGTTAAGTGTTCTTTTTCCAAACGCAAACGCCCCCACTCTTCATTCGCTTTAAATGAGGCCTTTAAAGCCTGATAATATTGTGATTCAAGCACTCTTACCTGATGTTGCACATGAGTAATTGCAATCAAGCTTGCCATCACAAATATCAACAAAATAAACAGAAAAAGCCCACGCCATTTAAAGCGAGTTAAATGGGTGGGCTTAGGGAATTTTTTCAGCACATGAACGCCTCAAAATGCAGTCTGTTCAGGAACATTCGTCCCCAAACCAGACAGTGAAATCATGCTAAATCCAACAGTCGTCTAGAGCCTTGCCTTAATCGGCCTGACGACGTAAGAAAGATGGAATATCAAGGTAACTTGAATTCGACATTGAACCCGCATCACTGCCATTAACCGCTATTTTAGGACGAACGACTTCTGGCTCCTTTGGAATCAAGTCAGGCTGCGTCATTTCTGTCGTTGCCCGGGATGCCACATCCTGTGTTGCTGAGGCAGACGCCATTGCCGCAACATTTGAAGTCGCAGACGTTGCCTCCAATACTGGCTCCGCTTTTGCGGCTTGAAGCCCTTGCAAATTGGGTTTAACCAATTCAGGTTTTGTTGCCTGATCCAACCCCGTAGCCACCACCGTTACACGGATTTCATCCGTCATACTCTCATCCACTGACGTACCAATAATCACACGTGCATCTTGAGCTGCCACTAAATCAATGGCATCCCCCACTTCATTAAATTCACCTAACGTAAAGTCCAAACCACTAGTGATGTTCACCAATAACCCTCTGGCTCCCGAAACAGAAATGTCTTCCAGTAACGGATTTGCAATGGCTTTCTGAGTCGCTTTTAACGCACGATCTTCGCCCGTTGCATGACCAACCCCCATCATTGCCATACCACGCTCACCCATTACGGTGCGTAAATCTTCAAAATCCACGTTAATCATACCTGGACGTGTCACCAACTCTGAGATTCCTTGTACACCACCATGAAGCACTTCATTGGCATAATCAAACGCTTTAGCCAAAACAAAATCTCGTCCCAACACTTTTAATAACTTGTCGTTTGGCACAACAATCAAAGAATCAACCTGCTCTTGCAGATCTGCAATCCCTTGATCAGCCACCTTGTTACGACGTTCAAAGCTAAACGGTTTGCTCACAACACCAACCGTCAGAATGCCCATCTCACGCGCAGCTTGTGCGACAACAGGCGCAGAACCGGTTCCCGTTCCCCCACCCATTCCAGCGGTAATAAACACCATATCGGCATCTTTTAACTGCTCTTTTACCTGGTCAATATCATCTTTTGCGGCCTGTTTACCGCGTTCAGGATCCGCTCCCGCACCCAATCCACCAGCGCCTAATTGAATACAGGTCTCTACCGATGAATTTTCTAACGCTTGCGCATCCGTATTGGCACAAATGAATTCAACCCCCTTAACATCAGAGCGAACCATATAATCAACCGCGTTACCGCCGCCCCCGCCCAAGCCAATCACTTTAATGACAGGCATGCCTGGCGTACGGATTGGTGTGGTTTCTTTTCCTACAAATTTCATGACGATAATTCCCCTTAATCAACATGATAAAACAGTCTAAGACCTTTGCTCGATACCGAAACAAAGATCTCAATCTAAATTAAAAAAACAGCCTAAATTTTTTCAGCAATTCGCAACACGGCACTGCGTGACCTTGCATTTACCTGACACTCTTCCTTGCTTGGAAAAACAGGTTTCCCTACTTTTTTAAGTACTGGCTCCACCACCTCAATCAAAACAGGTGAATCTGGAAACAAATCTTTTACTCTGGACTGGTCACGTATAAAAACCTTTGCAATTCGGTCTTCTAGTGAATGAAAACTGATTACCGATAAACGCCCACCCGGTGCAAGCACATCCATTGATGCCTCCAACACATTTTTTAAAACATCCAGCTCCCGATTAACCGCAATGCGAATGGCTTGAAAAGTACGGGTTGCAGGGTGTTTATTCTTATCCACTTTTGGTGAAACCTGTTTAACCAGTTCCGCCAAATCCAATGTTGTATTTAAAGTGCCTTTTGCCACTTCCTCTTTAATCACGCGAGCAATGCGGCCAGAAAAACGCTCTTCTCCATAATTTTGCAATACCCGCTTGAGTGTTTTTTCATCCACCTGTTCAAGCCATTCTTTAGCACTCAAACCAGATTCAGGATTCATTCGCATGTCCAGCGGTCCTTCACGCATAAAACTAAAACCTCGACCCGCATCATCCAGTTGTGGTGAAGAGACCCCTAAATCCATTAAAATGCCATTCACCTTTCCAAGCCAACCCCGCGCTTCACAATAACTTTTTAACGCTTCAAAACTGCCGTACTGAATCTCAAAACGCTCATCTTTAATATGCTCATTCGCAAACACAATGGCTTCTGGATCCTGGTCAATCGCCAATAAACGCCCATGTTCACCCAATGCCGCCAAAATGGCTTTCGAATGCCCGCCTCGCCCAAAAGTACAATCGATATACACCCCATCGGGTTGAATATTTAACCCCTCAATGGATTCGTTTAACAACACAGAAAAATGATTAAACCCTGATTCCAACACGCTATCCTTTTCCTGTGTCAGTGCCTTCCTAAACGGTTATATGCATCACACTGAGTCGTTACTTTTTTATTCTGTCACTACAAACTTAAACTGGCCAATGACTCAGACACCTCATTAGATAACACCGTATCCAACATGTCAGGACGACTGGCATCCCACGCTTCTTGTGACCAAAGTTCAAATTTATTACCTTGTCCTAATAAAATAGCGGGTTTATCAATATTAGCGTGCTCTCGTAACAAACTTGGAATTAAAATACGCCCCTGAGAGTCCACTTCCATTTCAGAAGCATGACCTAACAACAACCTTTGATACAAACGTGCCTGAGGATCCACATTAGGCAAAGCCATTAATTTACGCTCAATCACTTCCCATTCATCCAGCGTATAAATCAATAAACAAGGGCTATGAAGGTCAATCGTGGCCACTAGCTGATTGTCACTGGCGTCAGAAATCGCTTCACGATACTTTTTAGGAATCGCCATTCGACCCTTAGCATCCAAATTGATTGAATTGATTCCTCTAAAAAAAAGCATTTTTTTCCACTTTTCGCCACTTTGCCCCACTTGTTGCCACTATATGGATATTTAATGCCTCTGTCAACCGCATATTTTTTAAAATTCCATTGCAAGACAACAACTTACACACGCCTCAACAAACAACACAAGAGAGGCTAAGCAACATCAATTACAATGTTTTCAATCAGTTACAAACACAAGAAAAAATCCATATTAACAATGAGTGGCAACATACAAGAAAGACCTTCTTAGCTTGATTCGTAAAAAGACTTATCTTTGAAAGCACAACATATAGTAAAAAAAGATAGCATGAAGCACAAAATATAGATCAAAAAGAGAAAGAAACGATAAAAAAAACAGACATGGAAATTTTTTTTAAAAAAATAAAAAAATAACGCGATAAAATGTAAACAGAAAAAATAAAGTGGGTCTGTAAGCCGGGTTCTGTACTCAAAAAGAGTGACAATCATTCATCTGGGTTAAACATCACTGCCTACCTCAAGCAACCTACCCGGAAACCCCTGCGAGCAGCAAGGTGTGTTAAGCAAGCTTACCACGCTGTTTCCCTATTTGGTCTTGCACCGGATGGGGTTTTCACTGCCACAGCTGTTACCAACTGCGCGGTGCGCTCTTACCGCACCATTTCAACCTTACCTGTGCTTGCAAGCAAGCCATCGGCGGTATATTTTCTGCTGCACTGTCCATCGACT
>WFPP01000056.1 GCA_015487495.1 Thiomicrorhabdus sp. | reverse complement strand
AACTTAAGGATATTTTGCGTTTCAAAATTGCTGTTGAACCTGAAACAGGAAAGCCTTTAAAAGGGTTACTGAAAGGTTACTACTCAGTGCGCTTAAGCTTGCAGGATCGTATTGTTTATAAGATTGAAAACAGTGAATGCTTGGTTGTCATTATTAGAGAGTAAAGGGGTCAAAGCCCTTTAGTGTTAATAACTCCATGCTTAAGGCAAATATTTTGGCTTTCCACGCTAAATTAATATTATTTTGTTGAGTAAAGGGGTCAAAGCCCTTTAGTGTTAATAACTCCATGCTTAAGGCAAATATTTTGGCTTTCCACGCTAAATTAATATTATTTTGTTGAACCAAAAGGAGATAGAGGGGGGGAGAAATTTTTTAAATATTAAATTAAATTTCTCCCCCCCCCTCTGCAATGGCTGTACGATTATCCAAAACATATGACTGCAATCAATCAAATGATATACTTATGAACATCCAAATGATTTTACTAGGAAGTGTTCTTATGGCAACCGTTCAATATGAAGAATATAGTCCCCAACCTATTTTAGTACAGCAAGGCCAAAGCGATATTTGGTCTGAGGTCGGTATTCCTGAAAGAGGAGAACGGCTTTTTAACGTCCTAGAAAAAGGCTTTTCCTACCATGTGTTTTCTAAAGTGGCTAAAGCAACTGGATTAGATCAAAAAGTGCTGGCTCAGTATGTTTCTATTCCACCAGCCACCTTAGCAAGGCGAGCAAAATCAGGGGTCTTTAAACTAGAAGAGAGTGATCGTCTGTACCGTTATACCGAAGTGCTAAGTAAAGCCATTGACCTGTTTGAAGGCGATACAGCTTCTGCTCAACAGTGGGTTAAACAACCCGTTAAAGGGCTGGGTGAAAAATCCCCCTTTGAAATGCTAACCACCACCGCAGGCACCGAGGCGGTATTGGATTTAATCGGACGACTAGAACACGGCGTACTCTCTTGAGTTCCATCAAAGTCTATCGAATCGTTAAATCAAAGTGGGCAAATTCCGTTTTTGATGGCGAAGGCGCTAAACGTTATGGTGGGCGCTGGAACAGTAAGGGCGTGGCTTGTGTCTATCTAGCCAACTCCGTCTCTTTAGCGATGTTAGAAATACTGGTACACGTCAACCAGCAAAGCTTACTCAAGCACTATCAGTTATTTGAGTTAGAATTGCCCATCAAACAGATTCAGCGTTTAGATCAATCGGCACTGCCCCAAAACTGGAATACAGACCCCGCACCCAAAGAGACCGCTACAATAGGCGATCAATGGTTGCTGAACACCTCCAAATTAGCGATCGCACTGCCGAGTTGCATTGTTCCTATCGAAAATAACTACCTTATCAATATCCATCATGCGGATTTTCAGAAAATTATTCAGCAAGCCGAACAGATTCCATTTGAGTTTGACTCTCGGTTGAAACCATAAATTCATTACCTGAAAAGCTGGGTAGAAAGTGAGTGAAAACATGTAATAAAAGGTCTTCACCTATCTTCATGATTAGCTTTAATTATTAAATGCGTAAAAATGTAAAAGTTTAGATTTAACCCGTTCTGTCCAATACCAAGTTCTCCAACTTATCTGGATTCAGCATGACCACGCCAGCTAGATACGACTATCTAAAACTCAATGTACTTTTTGCCAGACGCTTACTTCTAACGACCAAGCTCTGTCGCAATTTATAGCGAATGAGACTCGGCATAGCAACGCCCAACGGAGCATTTTATTATGTGTAATTTACAATTTATCTCTTTCGTCTGGTTCAACATCTGGAACCTTGGACATTACTTTCAAAAAAGCACTTTTGCTACCTTTTAGCGCCCTTTCTTTCAGGTAACTTTCCGTGAGCAAAGCTGACATTTTTTCCGCAACGGCTGAGGATATAAATTGATTAATTGACATGCCTTCTTTCCTTGCCAAGGATTTTACTTCTTGATGCAACGAATCGGGCAATCTTAAACTTAGTGTACTCATTGCAGTAAACCTCTTTCTATTAAAAACTCTTTCGGTGTAACGATTTTTATGCCGAACTTTTCAACCCCCTTAAAATCTTT
>WFPP01000055.1 GCA_015487495.1 Thiomicrorhabdus sp. | reverse complement strand
TTTCATGAATTTTCCTTCGTAATGAGTCAAAAATTACAAAGGCAGAACGGTCTTAGGTTGGTCATAATAACCAATCTAAGTGAGGATAAATTACTTTAGTGGTGAGGTGAACTCACAAAATTTGGCTTATCTCCGTTTGCCCACCGCAATCGGTTTTGAGACGCTGTATTTTTAAACATAGCTTCTCACGGTTTTTCAGGCCGGTATCCGGGCTTAAGAGCAATTTGCAGACGCCTTCTCGGAAGTGTTAGATATGTAGATAGGGGGGGAGAAATTTATAAAAAAAATTCTCCCCCCCTTATCTATATTTCATACTTCCAATGGCTTATGGTCTGTTTTTCTCTATCACCGTTGCGGGGGCAGCACTCGATTAGAACGAGTTTCCCGTTTAACGTGTTTTTACGTATCTTTTTTTGTTTTTATTTTGAGCCCCTTTTTGTATTAAAGGCCTCTGTTTAGGATATTCGTACACGCACCTGAAAATGCGGATTTTACTGGGGAATGATGAAAATCGCAAGAAAATATTGGCTTTTTATTGAGCATTAGTATTGTGTGCAGCATTATGCGCACATACCATTTTAATGCGTTCAGTCGGAAACGTAAGCTGTTCCATTAAATAGGTTTTAAATTCGGCTTCATAAGGTTGTTTTTCAACGGCTTTTTGCATACAGAAAAGCCAAGCATCGCCTTCGGATTTTCCGATTGGAAAGTGTTGGTGAGAGGCTGGAATGCTGGTGCCACCAAAGTGCTCTGCATATAAATTAGGCCCTCCCAGCCAGCCGGATAAAAAATAAACCAGTTTTTGGCGAGACAATGTAAGGTCTTTGGGGTGCATTTTTCGAATGGTTTTGGCTTCAAGAAAGCGTTCCATATTGTCATAGAAGTCATCCACGAGTGCCGTTAATCCTTCTAAAGCCCCCGCAGCCTGATAAGAGGTGTCTTTAAAGCCATATTGTCCATTGGTTGTGTACATGAGGCTCTCCTTTTTGTAATATTGAGAGAGCCATATTACGGCAAAATTCAGTTTAAATCATTGAAGCTGTTTTGAGATGGCCATAAACTAGAGTAATATTAGACTTTTACACAATACCATGACGAGCAAAAATAGCTGATTTTTTTGACTTGCCTTTATGGGTTTTTATGGGTTACCGGTTCTTTGAGTTCTTCGTTTCTCGTTTAATATTGTGTTTTATGTTGTGTGTAAAGATTTTAAAAAAAGATAATTTAAAATAAAACGATAGGGCTTAGGCTTATGATGTGGTTTAAAAAAACAGCACTCCTCTCTTTTTTGGTGGCATTCAGCGCCATGTGTTTTGCCGGCTATGAAGAAGCCGTTTCAAATTACAACAAAGGCAATTACTCTTCTGCTGTTAAAGAGTTTAAGCAGCTTGCTAAAAATGGGGATGCACGTGCTCAGCGAGTACTTGGGTTATTGTATATTGATGGTAAACGGGTGGATCATGATGGTGAAAAAGCCTTTAAGTGGCTAACGGATGCTTCGGACAGAGATGACGTGTTGGCACGATACTTTTTAGGGGTGCTGTATTCTCAAGGGTTTGGGGTTCGTAAAAAAGACAAGGAAGCCATTGAGTGGTGGGAGTATGCGGCAGAAGACAACCATCCGTTAGCGCAATCTAAATTAGGGCTAATGCACTTTCAAGGGAAAGGCGTTCGCCGCAACTATACCAAAGCAGCACAATGGTGGCAAAAAGCGGCTGAGCAGGGTGAAGTTTCTGCACAGCGTTTTTTAGGGTTGGTGTATTTAACGGGAAAAGGGGTTAAGCGAGATGACAGAGCCGCACGCCACTGGTTATTAAAAGCGGCTCAACAAGGGGATATTATGGCGCAATATAACTTGGGGTTGATGTTGGCCTATGGTCGTGGAGGGGAGCAAAATTTTGATGAGGCCGTTAAGTGGTTAAAAAAGGCCAGCAAACAGCAACCCGTTAAAAAATCTCCAATAAATGCGTTAGGGCAAACATTGCATCAGGAGTTTCGTGTTGCGGATAAATGGTATCGCGAAGCCGCTGAACAAGATGCGGTGTTGGTACTGGTTAGAAGGTAGCATTGCCTAAATCCATACACTATTTTTACGTTTCTATGTAAGGATTTTTTGGAGGGGAACAGCTTGTATTACAAGTTGTATTACAAGCTATTCTTTAAATACTAATGGCACCACTTCATCAAAATGTCGTGCAAACTGCACGCTCATGTCTTTTTGTAAATAGTCGGGCAGTTCTTGATAGTCCTTTTGATTGTCATGTGGCAAAATGAGGGTATGAATGCCAATGCGTTTTGCGGCAATGACTTTTTCACGTATGCCTCCAACGGGCAATACCTGCCCCGTTAAACTTAACTCACCGGTCATCGCTAATGGGGTTTTTAGTGCTTCATTTCGGGCAAGAGAGAGCAGGGCGGTTGCCATTGCCACTCCTGCGCTAGGCCCATCTTTTGGCGTTGCCCCATCTGGTACGTGCAGGTGTATAAAGGCTTTATCAAAAAATTTGGTCGGTGCATTGTATTGCTTTAAGTGTGCGGTAATAAAGCTGTAAGCAATGCCTGCGGACTCTTGCATGACATCGCCTAATTGACCTGAGAGTTTAAAGCCTCTATTGAGTGCATGCACACGACTGGCTTCAATGGTTAATGTGGCGCCTCCCATTGAGGTCCACGCCAATCCTGTTACTGTGCCAATTTGCTGGTTGATTTTTTCAGGTGTAAAAATAGGTTGCCCAAGCAGTGTTTCAAGCTCATGGCGTTTAATTTGTTTGGTTTTTAGTTGTTCGGTTACAAACTTTACCGCTTGTTTACGGATTAATTTAGCCAGTTGTTTTTTGAGGTTTCTTACCCCTGCTTCTCGTGCGTAGCCTTCGATAACCTGACGAATGGCGGGTGTACTGATATTGAGTTGTTTTTTTCTTAGTCCCGCGTCTTTAAGCAGGGCTGGCCATAAATGGTTTTTAGCAATCAATACCTTTTCTTCAGTAATGTAGCCCGACAAACGAATGACCTCCATGCGATCAAGAAGAGGGGCGGGAATGGAATCCAGCGTATTGGCGGTGCAGATAAATAATGCTTTTGATAAATCAAAGCGTACATCCATATAATGATCCATAAAATCATGGTTTTGTTCAGGATCCAGTACTTCAAGTAATGCCGAGGCGGGGTCGCCTTGAAAGGATGTCCCAATTTTATCCACTTCATCAAGCATAATAACGGGGTTGGCCGTTTTGCAGTCTTTGAGTGCTTGTATAAATTTTCCGGGCATTGCACCAATATAGGTGCGTCGATGCCCTTTTATTTCGGCCTCATCACGCATTCCACCCACCGAAAAACGGTAGAATTTTCGTCCTAAAGAGGTGGCAATGGAGCGTCCAATAGAGGTTTTGCCCACACCGGGAGGGCCAACCAAACAGATGATGGAGCCCGATACTTTGCCTTTTAGTGCACCAACTGCTAAAAATTCAAGAATGCGGTCTTTAACTTCTTCTAAGCCGTCGTGTCCTTTGTCGAGAATTTTTTTGGCGCGTTTTAAGTTCAACTTGTCTTTGCTGTGTTTGCCCCACGGAAGTTGTACCATCCAGTCTAGCCAACTTCGAGTTACATTGTATTCGGGGGATTGTGGATCTAGGGTATTGAGTTTTTTTAATTCCTCTTTCGCTTTTTTCAAAGCTTCTTTGGTGAGTGCCAATTTTTTAATTTGTTTTTTAAGGTTTTCAGACTCTTGCGTCAAGTCGTCTTTATCAATCCCTAATTCAGATTGAATTTCATGCAGTTGTTGACGCAATAAAAATTCACGTTGGTGTTCAGAGATGTTTTCTTCAACCCGTTCACGAATAGTGAACTGAATTTTGGTCATTTCAATTTCTTGTTTAAATAAGTCCAGTACTTTTTCCATGCGCTTAACAAGATCCAGGGTTTCAAGGGTATCTTGCAAGGCGCTGTTTTTGGCCGTTGTCAGTCCTGCTGCAAAATCAGCCAGTTGTGAGGGTTTGCTGGTGTTGTAGCGGTTTAAAAAATACTTAAGCTCTTCACTGTACAATGGATTAAGGGGTAACAGCTCTTTAAAGGCATTCATAATGGCTAGGCAATACGCTTTAATTTCTTGTTCTGTGCCACTGTTAATGTCTTCTGGGTAGCGGATTTTGGCTTGATAAGGGGCGGATTCCTTTAACCATTCCTTGATTTCAAAACGTCGAATCCCTTCACCAATTAACTGGATATAATCTTCTTTTACTTTGGGGTCATGGATTTTAACCAGTGTTCCCATAGCGCAAAAATCATCAGGCTTTGCCTGACTGTGTTCTTCTTTATTAACAAATATAAGCCCGATGTATTTGCACTTTCCGGATTGAATTGCATCAAAAGTCGTTTGCCAGCTTTGTTTATTAAGCAATACGGGCAGTTGTTGACCTGGAAAGAAAGGGCGCTCCTTGATAGGCAATAAAAAAATTTCTTCTGGTAAGTCACTGGATTCTTGAGTGTGGCCAAAAAGACTGTTTGGGGTATTCACTCTGGAAGAATCCATGTTTTTTAATAATTTACTCAATGCATTTGTGATCTCTTTTTTAAGGGAACCATCTAATGTCGCTTCATCAAGTTCAACGGTGAACATTTCCCCTCCCTCTGCATCAAGGGTTATTTCAACACTGGATGGTTCACCCAGTTCGACCGGAGCAGGGGGAGTAATGGATTTTTTAGTCTCTTTTGTTAAAACCACTTCGTCGGACTGTTCAGAAGGAACGGTCTCTTTTTCAGGCTCTGAAGGGGCATCAGAAACGTGTGGATTAAGTGGGGTGTCAGGTGTGTTTTTTGTCGAATCAGTCATAAGGTCTTTTAATTGTTTAAGGCTTATTTAAAGTGAATACGGTATTATATGCGGATGATAAGAACAAGATTCAAGGGTGAGTCATGCAAAAAGATAAAATTAACCAAATTCATATTGGGTTTGTCACCATCTCTGATCGTGCCAGCCGTGGCGAGTATGAAGACTTGGGCGGGCCAGCCATGCAGGAATGGATAAAGCGAGCTTTAAAAGGTGACTGGATACCGGTTGCTAGAGTGATTGCCGATGAACAGGCTTTGATTGAACAAACCTTAATTGAGTTATCGGATACCGAAGGTTGCTCTTTAATTGTCACAACGGGAGGAACGGGACCTGCAAAACGCGATGTCACCCCCGAAGCCACAGCCAGTGTGTGCGATAAAATTTTAGACGGTTTTGCAGAACAGATGCGCTCTGTTTCATTACAGTATGTGCCAACGGCGATTTTATCGCGTCAAATTGCAGGTACTCGCGGTTCTACATTGATTATTAATTTACCCGGAAAACCTTCGGCCATTGGAGAGTGTCTGGAAGCGGTGTTTCCAGCTGTACCCTATTGCATTGACTTGATAGGGGGGGCATATTTAGAAACCAATGAAGATTTTATTAAAGCTTTTCGTCCCAAACATGCCATTAAACAAGTTCAAGGAACCTAAATGACAAGTCTAAATTATCAATACGATGGTCTGGAAAGTGTGATTGACTTTGTTCGTTGGGGAGGGACACTGTTTAATGAGGCCAACCTGTTTTTTGGGCATGGTACAGACAATGCCTTTGATGAATCGAAGGTATTAACGTTTTATGTTTTAAAGTTGCCTTGGGAGGTGCCTGAAAATTATTGGTTGGCGCGTTTAACCCTGAATGAAAAACAACAGGTAACGGAACTGTTTAAACAACGCATTGAAAGCCGTAAACCAGCGGCTTACTTAACGGGAGAGGCTTGGTTTGCGGGCATTCGGTTTAAGGTCAATGAATCCACTTTAGTACCTCGTTCTCCCATTGCCGAGCTTATTGCACAACATTATGAACCGTGGGTGGTTCCTGAACAGGTAACCGATGTACTGGATTTGTGCACAGGCAGTGGCTGTATTGGTATTGCCTCCCTGCAAGCCTTTCCTCAAGCACACGTTGATTTGGTGGACATTTCTGCCGATGCTTTGGCCGTGGCACAACAAAATATTGAACTCTATGCATTGCAAGACGTTGCAACAACCATTGAATCAGATCTGTTTTCTGCCTTAAAGGGCAAGAAATACGATTTAATTGTGTCCAATCCTCCATATGTCGACCAAATAGAAATGGAGGCTTTGCCCGCAGAATATCAGCAAGAACCAAGGCTGGGGCTTGAAGCTGGTAAAGATGGACTGGACTTGGTGCGTAAAATTTTAGCCGAAGCCGCTACGTATTTAAAAGAGGACGGCGTTTTAATTGTGGAAGTCGGGGTTTCTCAGTACTACCTTGAGGCCGCCTACCCTGAATTGCCCTTGTTTTGGTTTGAGTTTGAGCAAGGTGGTGAAGGGGTTTTTGCCATTCAAAAATCAGAGCTTGAGGTGTTTCAAGAATGCTTAAATGAACGGGTAAAGGGATAATCATTTTGGCTAGGGAAGCCTGTTAAAGAGGAATGCTTGTAACGAGAGAAAGCCATTTTGAATCTAATTTTTAGTGCCCTTATCAGAGCGTCCTTAACAAAAATGAACTGAAAAGGTGGCCAGTTTCTTGCTATGTCTGCTATATCTTTTGGAAAGCGCGGGTTTATTCAGCGCTTCCTTTATTCTATTTGTTTAAAACTCGTTTATTTTGGATACTTTAATTATGAAAAAGTCGGTACAGACGTTATTTTCGCTTTTATTTTGCTTAACAAGTTTTTCCCCCCCCTTGATTCAAACGGCCTTTGCGGAAGAAAAACCCGCAGAACCTCCCTTAATTGATTTAGGTGCAGAACTGGAGAGTATGACGGGAGGAGCAGAGAAACCTGAAGCTCGTACGATGCCATCGGCAATGAATCACTCAAATGTGGTAGAAAGAGTGGATAAAGGAGGGAATGTGATTCCTCCTCACGCAACGGATTCAAATCAATCGGAGCATAAACAAGTGAGTTGGGGGTATTCCGGTAAGGAAGGGCCTCGCTATTGGAGTGATTTGTCACCAGAAAACAGGTTGTGTAAGGAGGGGAAAAACCAGTCTCCAGTTAATTTAAAAGATAAGGGGGCATTAGGGACAACTGGACTGCCAGGGTTAGATATTTATTACCGCGATGTACCCTTAAAGGTGATTAATAAGGGCCATGCTGTACAAGTTAATTATCCGTTAGGCAGTTACATTAAATTGGGAACAGAGCGTTATGAATTGTTGCAATTTCATTTTCATACTCCAAGTGAACATCAAAAAGACGGATTTAATTATCCAATGGAAGTGCATTTGGTGCATCGTGATGGTGAAGGGAATTTTGCTGTTTTAGGGGTGATTTTTCAGGAAGGAGAGACAAACCCAGCCTTGAATATTTTATTAAAAAATCTGCCTAAAAAAGTAGGAAAACAAGAGATTCACCGTCGTGCCAGTTTAAATCCTGCCCGTTTTTTGCCTGGTAATACCGAGTTTTATAAATACAGTGGCTCTCTAACCACGCCGCCTTGCAGTGAAGGCGTGCTTTGGATGGTCTTTAAGCAACCCATTGATGCTTCAGCAGAACAAATTCAACAATTGAATGATCTTATGGGCAATAACGCTCGTCCAATTCAGCCCAACTATTCGAGAAGCCTGCTTAAATCCTGGTTGGAGGCAGAAGCACAGCAGGCACCGGAGTTGTATGAGTTTTATTGACTCTTGCTTAAGTACTTAATACAATACGCCGGATGACCGTTTTCTATTTATTTGGGCGTATTAAACTATGTTACAGATCTGGGGATCAGATAAACATACTGGCTACAAAAGGGTAGGTGCCTTCGTGGTAGGGGCAAGCCTGTTTGTCTCTTCTGTGGCGCATGCATTTTATTTGCCCAGCCATCCTGATTCGGTGGAATGGACGGGGAATCTGGAGCCCTTTTTTTTATCTGAACACGCCAGCAAATATGCCAAAGTATGGGTTAAAGACTTTTGGGATACAGAGGTGGAGTCCTCTCTTGAAGCCACGCCTCCTTTTTTATTGCCCAGTCTGTCCCACGATGCGGACATTGAAAAAAAGACTCATTGGAACAACTCCGTTTCCTCTGTCATTGCAACAACGCTACCTTCTACGACTTACTTTCCTTCGGCACAAGCCGAATTTAATCCGATTATAGTGCCATCCGAAACGTTTTTTTCATTAACACTCAATGCTCAAAATGACCCTTTTATTTCGCCTGTTTTAAAGAGTGAGTATGTGCAACAACAATTTAATTTGCATTACGAACTGCCTCATAAAACAACATTATCAGAACTGTTTTCATCGGCATCGTTTATCCCGTTTAAGCCCGTTTCCCAGTTACCTGATTTGTTTGACTTGGCCATGCTTGGTGTTGGCATCTTAACGTTACTTGGATTATTAAGACGTAAACGTATTAAGCAACGCTTAAATCCATTCCATTCCTGAGCGATTTTGCTTTTTTATCAACGCTTGCCAAAATGTTTCTGGATACGTTTTTATTGTAATTTTAAGTTAAATCCTTCAGAATCCATTCCCAAATTTTAAATAAGAGTATAAGCATTATGGCAACGTTACAAGCACTATTGTTTGATGTGGATGGGACTTTAGCAGATACTGAACGAGACGGGCATCGTCCTGCGTTTAATATGGCATTTAAGGCTGCCGGCCTGGATTGGCATTGGGATGAATCGTTATATGGCGAGCTGTTAGAGGTAACAGGTGGTAAAGAGCGTATTCGTTATTATCTGGAGAAGTTCAACCCCTCTTTTAGCAAACCCGACCAGTTTGATGCTTTTGTAAAAGCGCTTCATGTGTCTAAAACCCGGTTTTATACGCAGTTAATGGCGGAAGGTAAAATTCCCCTGAGACCTGGCGTTGAGCGTTTAATTAATGAAGCACGCAGTGCAGACATGCGACTGGCCATTGTTACCACCACCACGCCTGCAAATGTAACAGCACTGTTAACCAATACTTTGGGTGCCGATTCAGAAAGTTGGTTTGAGGTCATTGCGGCGGGGGATATTGTGCCAGCAAAAAAACCTGCACCTGATATTTACCTTTGGGCGTTAAAGCAAATGAACTTAACACCAGCGGACGCGATTGCGTTTGAAGATTCTTTAAATGGCATTAAATCGTCTGCTGCGGCACAACTTAAAACCATTATTACCATTAATGATTACACTAAAGAAGAGGATTTTAGCCAAGCCCAGTTGGTATTGGATCAAATGGGAGATGAAAATAAACCGTTTAATGTCTTGTCTGGAGAGGCGCAAGGACACTCTTTTTTAGACCTGGAATTGGTTAAAAAAATTCATGCCACAATGTAATCAACCTTTTCTTAGGGAACCTCTGATTAAGCCCCAATCAACCTTTTCGTCATTTTATTAAATCAATGACTTACATGCTTGTTTCTGGTGAAAAATGGACTTATTCAGAGCTTCCTTAGTGTAAGAGCCTGTTTTTCAAATTGAATGCCTTTCCAGCCAAAACGCATAAAATTACGAATATTTTGGTGGTCATTGCCTTCTGGGTTTTGCAATACGTCTTGTGTATAAAATGTACCAAACGCATTGAGGGTAGCTTGTTCGGAGAGTTGATTTAACTGGGCAAATGAAAAGATTTTGCACGAACCATTATTTGTGTTTTCCTCATTATGAGTTTGACCATTTTTAAAAGAGGAAGGGGTGAAAGAATAATGTTTTTCAATAACTTGAATTACTTTGTTAAACGAAACTGCACTTTTGTTTAATTCGGAAACAAGTTGGGTTACTTCAGAATCATCATGAGGCATTTTTTACTCCATTTTGTTGGATGAATTGGATACATTAGAGTGGGATACATTAGAGTGATTAGGGAGGGGAATCAACTTGGTAACACCGTAAGCGGCATCCATTGAAACGGCTTTTTTCAATATTATGTCAGAAGCAAAGTGGTGCGTGCGACAATGTTGCCATATTGTATTTTTAACTCCCCCACCCACACTGTAAAGGCATTTTACCGATTCCCCACTGATTTCATGCAATTTTTGATATGCGAGGTGTTCAATAAAAACCAACCCTTTAACAAGAGCTAAAAAATAATCAAAATGCGCTTTAAGGTGGGTCTTGTTGGATTGTGAAAACGCCTGTAACGCCGTGTTAAAACTTATTTTGGGCTTGATTGGCATAAGAGGGGAAAAGCAATTGTCTGCAATGGGAAAGCGTTCACCTGTGGAGATAAGCGGATACACGGAATTGGTAATGATGAGCTCCTTTTCTGAAAGTGTTTCAAAGGGAAATGCACTGATTAACGTTGCCATTTCAGACAGGGAGTAAGCTTGTAATAATACCGCTCCTCCTGAATTAGAGGCCCCTCCCACTAACCAGTTTTGATTTAATTTATGACTGTAAATACCGTATTGGTGATGAAATACCGGCTGACGGCTAATGACTTTAACCGCAAGGGTTGAGCCAAGTGAAATAACGGCATCACCAACATTAGACGCACCAGAAGCCAAAAAACCTGCAATGCTGTCTGTCGTTCCGGCATGAATGGTCAATGAAGCTGAAAAACCATAACGTAAGCATAGCCTGGAGCGAATCTTTCCAAGCTGGGTTCCTGGCGTAACCACTTTGGGTAGAGACAAAGGTGCTACACTATTTTGTACCCACTCAGGCCAAACCTGACGTACAGAATCGTACCCTAATTTAAGTGCATTATTTTCATCGGTAATATTTAAACAGCCACATAAATAATGATTAATAACATCAATTTGATGACAAATAATGGGAACAAGGGGGGGAGAATTTTTTTGAGTCACGGTTCTTTTTAAAAGCAGCACTTTGGCCAGAGTGCTTGAAGGCCCTTGAGCAGCGCTATTTTGAGCATTGAATTCGGTAGAGGATTCAATGATTTTTTGAATGTTGTCGGCTTGTTCTTGAGCTTGTTGGTCGTAATACATCAATGTATCGGTTAAAGGCGTTCCATCGGGTGAACACAGCAGCACAGTTGAAGAGGTTGCGTCTACGATTAAGTGGGTTATGTGAGACAGATTAAAGGAGGTTGCTAATTTTAGCAGCAGGGTTTCAAGTAATTTAAGCCATACCGTTGGCGATTGAATGTTTTTGTTTGAACGGTTGTTGGAATTTTGACTTTGCCCTGTTTTAAGCGGTACGGATGCGGAATGTAGAATGCGATCCTGACCATCGTAACTTCTTTCAACAATAACCCCACGAATTCCTGATGTGCCTAAATCAATCCCTAATATTCTGATGGCCTTGCTTTGTGGTATGAAAGGGGCTGAATAAGGGGGGGGGAATAATGTGCAATCGTTTGACATAAAAATAACGTTTAATTCTTCAGGAAATTTTGAACACCATAATGGCTATTTTATCCACTTTTTACTTGAATGAAGGGATTTAATCAGCCCTTTCTTAGGGTTTTCAAATATGGCGTTTTTTCTTATAGTTTCGGTGGAATATTTTAAAATAATTGGTTTTTCAAGGGGTTGCACCAGATTTGTGTTGCTATGTCAGAATTTGAGTTGAATTTGACTGGAAATAGAATGGCGATAAAAGGTACAATCTCCTGATAGTTTTTGAATAAATGTCTGCCCAACGATTCAGATAAAAAGTGCAACGTTAAACTGGTTAGGAATGGATGCATTATTAGCAACGCTTTTTATTATTTAAGATTTGGGAGTTATTCGTGTTTTGGAGTTTAAAAAATACATGAACGAGTTACAACAGGTTTTACTGATTTTTGCAATCGTTGTTATTGCAGGCCTTTATTTTTTAAGTCGTAGCCGACAAAATGCACAAAAAAAAGAAGCCGGTTCTGAAGCATCGAAAGAAAATGCGTCTAAAAAAACAGCTCATACGATAACTGATGCTGTCACTCAAGCTGATGTCCCCGTTTCTTCAGGAGAGGCTTCTTATCAAAAGGCATCGCAAGCGTTAAATGAATTGGGCGAACCTCATATTCCTGTTTCAAAAGAAACGGAAGCAAGAGTGTCAAAAATGAATGTTTCCGAGAGCCAAGAAGCTCTTCAAATGCAACCGGAAGTGAATGAAAACCAAGGGGTTTTACCTTTTGGTGATGATTTTATGCCGCCTTCTCAGGCCGTTACAGCTTCATCCAGAGCGGATGATGATAAAATCGAACCCGTTGCTCAAAATGAGCTGGGTGGACAGCACCATGTATTAGAAGTGGATGATCCGGGGTTAACCTCTTCAGAGTATCAATATGTATCACCTGAAAAGCCAGCACCGACTTTTGGTGTTCCTGAAAAGCCACCTTCTGAACCTGCTGTTAAACCTTCTGCCAATAATACCAGTGAACCACAAATTTTTGTCATTATGGTGATGAGTACTGGACAAGAGTTTTCAATGGTTGATGTTAATAAAGCATTGCTTGGTGTCGGTTTGGTTTTTAATGATAATCACATTTATGTAAAACGCGATAATATGAATAACAATATTATCAAAGTCGCCAACTTGCTGGAACCGGGGACGTTTCCAGCTGAACAGCTGGAAAATTGTGTTACGACTGGGGTTGCAATGATTTTAGAATTACCAACAACGGTTAAAGCTCCTGCGGCAATGCACGACTTAATTATGATGGCACGTAAAGTATCACAACGTTTACAAGGGCGGCTGTACAATATGGAGCGCCAATTAATTAAAGAATCTGATTTACAGCGTATGCGCGATGCCGCTGTTGAATATGAGTCAGAGCCATTATAAAAGAGTGACAATATTGTGGTTAAGAGGTGAGAGTCAAACCTGCTTAATGTACTTTTAATAACGGTTTCAGTGACACTGAGTCGTTATTTTTTTAATGCCTTTGCATGAAATCGAAGAGCTTGATGCCCATCGTTTATCTGTTTGTGCAAAGATTCCCTTTATCCCTCATAAAGTTACCCTGATGCCTTCTTTAGAGACAACGCAACAAACCATAAAAAATGTTTCCCAAAAGCCGCAAGGTGAATGTGCTCTTTCAATAGAGGAGACAAGTGGTTCATTGGAACAGCTTAATCAATTAAAACAAGTTATTGCGAAACATGATTATGCTTATTATGTGCTAGATAACCCGACGATAAGCGATGCACAATACGATCAGCTATATCAAGCTTTGTTAGCCATAGAAAAGGCACACCCTGAATGGGTGACAGACGACTCTCCTTCCCAAAGAGTGGGTGGCCAACCCGTTGAACAATTTCATTCGCAGGTACACGCAGTTCCCATGTTTTCATTAAGTAATGCCTTTAGCCAGGAGGATTTAGTGGATTTTGAACGAAGAGTTCTGGAAAAACTGCCTGCCGAAGCAACGCAAACGCTTATTGAATATGCAGCAGAACCTAAAATGGATGGACTGGCCATTAGTATTCGCTACGAACAAGGCAAGTTAGTTCAAGCCGTTACACGGGGGGATGGACAGGTGGGGGAGGATGTGACTCATAATATCCGAACTATTCGTACGATTCCCTTACAACTTTTTAGTACAGGTTGGCCTGATGTATTAGAGGTGAGGGGGGAAGTTTTTATGTCAAAATCCACCTTTGAAAGCCTTAATAAACAAGCGGTAGCCAATCATGAAAAACCCTTTGCCAATCCACGTAATGCCGCGGCAGGAACCTTAAGGCAATTAGATCCTAATATTGCTGCTCAGCGACATTTAAGTTTGTACCTTTATGGTTGGGGCGAAATAAGTTCCGATTGGTCACTGCCTGCTTGTTATCATAAAGCGATGGAGCAATTTAAAGCATGGGGGTTGCCTATCAATCCAGATGCGTCAGTGGTAAAAGGCGTGCAAGGCATGGCGGAGTATTATGATGCACTGCATGACAAAAGAGCCTCATTGCCTTATGAAATTGATGGCATCGTATATAAAGTTAATCAAATTGCTTACCATTCTGTTTTAGGGTTTACCGCCAAATCTCCCCGATGGGCGATTGCACGAAAATTTCCTGCTGAAGAGGTATGGACCCAACTTTTGGCCATTGATATTCAAGTCGGGCGTACAGGAGCATTAACGCCTGTTGCACGATTAGAACCTGTATTGGTTGGTGGCGTCATGGTTTCCAATGCTACATTGCATAATTTGGATGAAATTCGTCGTAAAGATGTTCGTATTGGGGATACCGTTGTGGTTCGTCGAGCAGGCGATGTGATTCCGGAAGTGGTGAGCGTAGTTTTGCCACAGCGTCCTGATTCGGTTGCACTCTTTGAGATGCCTAAACATTGCCCTGAATGCAACTCGGAGGTGATTAAAGAGCATGATAAAGCCGTATATCGCTGTACGGGCGGGTTATTTTGTCCTGCTCAGAAAAAGCGGGCTTTGCAACACTTTGTGTCTCGTAAGGCATTGGATATTCAAGGGTTGGGTAACAAGTTGATTGATCAACTCATTGATGTTGGGCTGGTAAAACACCCTGATGATCTGTTTAAATTAACAGTAGAATCGCTGTCACAACTGGAACGTATGGCCGAGAAATCAGCCCGCAATGTCTGTCAAGCTATCCAGACGTCTAAACAGACAACCCTGGCACGATTTATTTACGCTTTGGGTATTCCAGAAGTAGGGGAGGTAACCGCAAAACACCTTGCCATACATTTTAAAACACTGGATGCTATTCGCGTGGCTACGATTGAGGCTTTAATCGAGGTGCCTGATGTGGGTGAGATTGTGGCAGAGAATATAGTGACATTCTTTCAACAACCTCATAATCAGGAAGTGGTCGAGGCGTTATTATCCGCTGGGATAACATGGCCAATGCCCGAACAGATTACGGTCAGCTCCAGTTCTCCCTTTATGGGAAAAGTGGTGGTTCTAACAGGGTCGCTGCAACAGGGTTCACGCACCGAAGCCAAGAAAAAACTGGAAGCGTTAGGTGCAAAAATAACGGGCAGTGTTTCTGCTAAAACAGACTTTGTGATTGCAGGCGAAAAAGCGGGCAGTAAACGCACTAAAGCCGAAGCATTAGGGGTCACCGTGTTATCAGAAGAGGAGTGGATTGCAATGATGGGAGGCACAGATGGTTAGACCACGTAATGTCAATAGAGTAAAAAAAGAAGTTGAAGCTCGTGCCTGGGAACAAGAAGAGTTTGAAAGTCGCACTCAAATTAAACAAGCCGCACAAGCGGTAACCAATTTGGGGCTTCAAATTGCCAATATGACGGATACTGAAATTAAAAAGCTTAATTTACCCGATAAGTTTACAGATGCGATTTTTTTATTAAAGTCGATGGACAAAGGGCCAGCTTTAAAACGTCAAAAATTGTTTATTGGCAAAATGTTACGTCAAGATGAGCCTTTAATTATTGAGATTAAAGAAAAATTGGCGGAACAAGAAAGTAAAATCAAACAACAAAATGCACACTTTCATAAGCTAGAGCAGTGGCGTGATCGTATGATTTCTGATGGAGACAGTGCTTTAAGTGCGTTTCTATTGCATTACCCTCAAGCAGATCGGCAGGCATTGCGTCAATGGATTCGAAATGCCAATAAAGAGGCCGCACAACAAAAGCCTGCCAAATCAGCTAAGGAGATGTTTAAGTATTTACGTAGCCTGGAGTGGTGATTTTTGGGATGCTGTTGTCGTTCTCCAAAAAAAGAAGCGAAACGCCCTTCTTTATTCAGGTTTAAAAAACAAGCCTAGTTGACGATTTTTTTGTACTTGTGCGGCAAGAAAGAGTTGCCCGTTCATTGCAATGTACACGCCAGGTTGCGCCAATTGTACTGCCATTAGAGCTGTCCCCAAATTAAAGCTGGCATCCGATTGTCCCAACATAAAAGGGCGCATGGCTCCTGTTAAGACAATGGTTTTATGTTGTAATGCAGTATCCTGAGCCAGTACTAAGGCTGTTTCAACCATAGTGTCTGTTCCATGAGTGATTACAATGTGATTAGAAACACTGTCACAACAAGCTTTGCGAATCACCCCACGTTCTTCTGGGGTAATTTCTAAACTGTCTTTTTGCATTAGTACTACGGTCTCAATCGCCAATGTGGTATTGGCTTCTTGTAGCATACGGGGTAAGTGGGTTTCTGGAAAGACCAGTTCACCACTGGTTTCTTGGTATTGTTTGTCCAGTGTGCCACCTGTTACCAATAGTTGAATAAGAGGGGGAGAATGCTTCATTGTTAAGTCCTCACTAAGGTGATTTGATTTAAGGTTTCCTTAAAATTCCTGTGACAATTCCCAAAATTTCAATGTCTTCATTTTTTAAAATAATGGGGTTCATTTCAGGATTGGCGGGTTGTAGACGTACTCCTGATTTTTCAATATACAATTTTTTCATGGTTACATCTTCATTATTAATACGCACTACAACGGATTCACCATTTTCAGCCGAAGAACGGCGTTCAATGATGACAATATCCCCACAATGAATATTCTCATCTATCATTGAGTGACCTTTTACACGAAGCGCAAAGGTCTCTTTTTTAACCATTGAAACCGGCACAGAAACGGTATCGTAATCCATTTCCATTTGAATGGGATCGCCTGCTGATGTCCACCCAAGTAACGGGATTTGAACAAACTCGGTATCTATTAATTCCAGAGGATTGTCAATGGAGGTCAGTTGTGTTTTTTGATTTCGTTTTGGAATAAGGTACGCTACATTTGCCATTTATTTTTACCCTTAAAGAGAGGTTTAAGTAGAAGATGTTTTTGGTAGGACTTGTTTAAACGGTTTCACGTCCACTTTTTCATACACACCTGCGACTAGATAAGGGTCTTCGGAGGCCCATTGTTGAGCGGCTTTTAAAGAGTTAAACTCTGCCACAATTAAACTGCCAGTAAATCCTGCTTCGCCAGGCGTATCGCTGTCTATGGCTGGGTTAGGGCCAGCGAGAATCAAGTGTCCTGCTTCATCCAGAGCTTTTAATCGTGCAATGTGCTCTGGGCGTGCTTTGGCTCTAAGTGGTAAGCTGTTTGCTACATCGTAAGCAAAAATAGAATATAACATATTGCCCCTTTTTTAATTAATGGACTTGTTTTCTGATTGATTGTTTGTTTCTTTTGTTGTCACCTCTTCTTTTTGAGGTTCTGGTTCTGGGCTTTGCATATGACGACTGATATATACGCCTTGAAGTAAAATAAAGCCAATGGTCATACCCATTAAACCAAATAATTTAAAATTGACCCACGTATTAGTGTCATAATTAAAGGCCACATACAAGTTAGCGATACCGGATACGATAAAAAAGGCAATCCACAATCCGCTTAAACGTGTCCATACCTGTTGTGGCAAGCCAATCATTCCATCCATCATACGTTGAATAATGGGCTTATTACCGATATAGTGGCTGGCTAAAAAGACCAGTCCAAATCCCCAGTTAACAATGGTTGGTTTCCATTTTATAAAATTTTCATCTTGCAGTGCCAAGGTGAGGCCACCCAGTAAGACAATTAACACTAATGTAATAATGTGTATTTTTTCAACACGTTTGTGTTTAAGGTAGACATACAGCACTTGCACAGCCGTGGCCACAATAATAACGGCTGTTGCAATGTAAATGTCGTACATTTTATAAGCAATAAAAAACAGAACAAGTGGAAACAGGTCAAATAATAATTTCATACAGTCAGCTTTATTAAAAAGTTTAAAGTGATTCTATAGGGGATTGACTGTGATTAAAAGCCTCCAGACAAACCAAGTTTAAAAAAGGGAGCCACATAGCATAATGAAAATGGATTTTCACTGTCATACCACCGCGTCTGACGGGGCTTTGTCCCCGCATCAATTAATTGACCTGGCGTGTCAGCATGAGGTTAAGTGTTTGGCTATAACAGACCATGACACTACCGCAGGTTATGAAGCCGTAATGAAATACGCACAACAAAATGGGGTGCAGTTAATTTCAGGGGTAGAAATTTCCTGCGAATGGCTGGGATCAACGATTCACATTGTGGGGTTGGATTTTGATGAATCAGCCCCCATACTTCAGACAGGCCTTGAAAAAATTCGCACATTACGTTGGCAACGGGCGCATAATATATTAGCTAAATTGCAAGCACACCCAACGATTCATTGTATAAATCTTGAAGAAAAACTAATGGAAGAGGTTGGCGATGGGGTGGTTGGACGCGGGCATTTTGCCCAGTTACTAATACAGGAAGGGGTGGTAAAAGAAACAGGGCAAGCATTTGATCGCTATCTAAAAAAAGGGCGGGCAGGTTATGTAAAAAGTGAATGGCCTCCTTTGGTAGAAGTGGTTCAGTGGATTCGGCAAGCGGGTGGAGTTGCGGTTATTGCACACCCAAAAGTGTATAAATTTACCAGCCGTAAATTAAATCGACTTATTAATGATTTTAAATTAGCAGGAGGGCAAGCCATTGAAGTTGTTAATCAACCCCGACACTCTTCCGATATAACCGGAATGGCAGATCGGGCAAATGCACATGGCTTGCATGCGTCTTTAGGATCGGATTTTCATCGCCCCGAGCACACATGGCGTGGCTTGGGTTGGTTGGCACCCATGCCCGACCGTGTTCAGCCGGTTTGGGCTCTGTTTAAAACGTCAATAAAAGAAATGGAAAAGCAGAGATAATGAAAGCGTTCCCTAAGGAATCTCTGAATAAGTCTCAATCAATATTTTTTGATTTTATTAATCAATGAATTAAATCAATGGCTTACATGCTTCTTCTTGATAAAAAATGGACTTATTCAGAGCTTCCTTAATCTGCTTACAGAAACACGTATAATAGAGATTATTTACACACAAAAGGGTAAATAAAAAAGTAAGAGAAGCGCTGATCTTTGTTAAAAATTTTGTGAATAGTCCAGAATACTCTCATTTGAGTCAGCTCAACTCATTTTGTAGTACGCTATTTATAAGGTTTTGGCTTTAATCAGTTGCATTTTATTGTTTCGTGTAATGGTTTCCAATAGAAAAAGATAGAAGATAGAATAGAATTAAATATGACTGGAATTTTTTGTGAACAAAATACTTTCGAACCCTTGCGTCTACATTAGTGTACACCCAGAAAACCCTCAAAAACGTTTACTTGAACAGGTGGTTAAGGTTTTAAATAAAGGCGGAGTCATTGCTTACCCTACCGAATCAGGGTATGCCTTGGGGTGCTTGCTGGACAGCAAAAAAGGCGTGGACATCATTCGCTTTATTCGCAAACTTGATGACAAGCATGACTTAACCTTAATGTGTCGCGATCTTAGTAATTTATCCGAATATGCAAAGGTTGGAAATACTCAATTTCGATATTTAAAAAGCCATTTACCAGGCCCTTATACTTTTATTTTACCGGCCAGTCGTGAAGTGCCTAAACGCCTACAGTCTCCTAAGCGTAAAACCATTGGGCTACGTGTTACTCCTAATATTGTAACGAATGAACTGTTGGCATTTTTTGATAAACCCTTAATGAGTGCTTCTTTGATTTTACCTGGCGAAGAGCATCCTATGACCGATGCCTGGTCTATTCAAGAGACATTGGGGCATATACTGGACGCTGTTTTAGATGGTGGTTACAGTGGCTTTGAGCCAACCACCGTTATTGATTTTACCGAAGACGAGCCTGTTTTAGTTCGCCAAGGGCAAGGAGAGTTTTTAAATTGATTGGACTATCCGAACTGACTTTAATTCAAAAAATTGCGGTGGGTGCATTGCCTGTTATTTTTGCCATTACTGTGCATGAATTTGCACATGGTTGGGTAGCGTCCAAATTTGGCGATCAATCGGCTAAAATGTTAGGGCGTCTCACGCTCAATCCCATTAAACATATTGACCCGATTGGCACAATTTTAGTTCCCATTGTATTGCTTATGTTTACAGGGTTTGTTTTTGGCTGGGCCAAACCTGTTCCTGTGAATGCCAATAATTTTAAGTCGCCTAGTAAAGACATGGCATGGGTTGCCATTGCGGGTCCCGTGTCTAATTTTTTAATGGCCATTATTTGGGCAATTTTATTAAAAATAGGCGTTATACTGCAAACAAGTACCCCTGAAATAGGGCAATTTTTAATTTATAGCGGAATCATTGGGGTCAGTATTAACCTGATTTTAGCCATTCTGAATTTACTCCCTATTCCACCACTTGATGGTAGCCACATTGCATCGGCGTTTTTGTCCAAACGAATGGCATGGCAGTTTAACCGTATTGCTCCTTATGGTTTTTTTATTTTGATTGCTTTAATGCTAACAGGGTTACTTTCGCCCTTAATTATAGGGCCTTTTGAGTGGGTGAAAAGCTTGCTTTTTAGTTTGGTTGGGCTTTAAAAATGGTCTTGGAAGTCTGTCGAATTTAGGCCATTGTCACGAGAGAAAGCCATTTTTTCGGTCATTTAAAAGGACATTTAATCAGTAATTCCTTAACAAAACAGACACAATAACGAAATATTTGGCTGCTCTGGGAGTTGCTATCGACCTATTTTATTTAAAGAGAACTGGAATGAACTCATTCAACAGTGAAAAATTACAAAAAATATTAGCCCGAGCCGGGTTCGGTTCAAGACGATCTGTCGAACCTTTAATTGCTGAAGGCCATGTAAAAGTGAATGGTCAAATCGCCAAATTAGGGGATCGTGCGACATCAGATGATCGAATTATGGTGAAAAATAAGCTGGTCAAAGAGTCACGTCTTGAAAAGCAGCCTACCAAAGTCATTCTTTATAATAAACCCGAAGGGCGTATTTGTACCCGTAATGATGAAAAAGGGCGCGACACCATTTTTGAACAACTGCCACGCATTTTTAATGGTCGCTGGATTAGTATTGGGCGTTTGGATTTAAATACCAGCGGATTAATGATTCTGACCAATAATGGTGAACTGGCCAATCGCATGATGCACCCTTCTTATGAAATGGAGCGTGAATATACGGTACGTGTATTTGGTGAGGTAAGCGATGCCACCTTAAAGCAGATGATAAAAGGGGTGCAACTTGAAGATGGGATAGCCCGTTTTACACGAGTGCAAAAAATGCAACAAGCCGAAGAAGGGCAAAACCGTTGGTATCGTGTTACCATTAAGCAAGGAAAATACCGCGAAGTGCGTCGTATATGGGAGTCACAAGGCCATCCCGTAAGTCGTTTACACCGTGTGCGTTATGGCCTGTTTACTATTCCTAAAACGTTGCGAAAAGGTAAAACGGAAGAGCTTACCTGGAAGCAAGTGAACCTGCTTTTGAAATCCGTTGATCTTGCTGAAGAGGCGCGTCCCGATATGCGAAGACAGCAAAAGGGGATTAAAACCACTCAAAAGCAAGCCAAAGCAATGAATCGCCAGTTTAACCGTAAACAAAAAACCATACACAATTTAAGAGATTACTAACTTACCTTTTTATTGACAAAGCAACGTCATAAGCGGAGTTGTTTTACCTTTATTCATTTTTTCAGATCAGAGAAGAGACGTTGTGTGCTTTGTGCCCCTCGTGGACACAGGGGGGCTTATTCAATTATTTCAAGCTCAGTTAAGTATAAAATTTCACTTGAATGTTTGCCTGTATCGGTACGGCTTAAAGACGTTTTCCAGTGCCAGCCTGATGGGTTACTAACATCAACTAACAGGCCATTGACATAGATAATGTTTCCTATTTTAAGCTGCTTTAATTGTTTTGAAATGGCTTCTGTGGCGGGAATAAGATGGATATTGGCTGTGGAAGTTTGAATTTCCTGATTGCTAATTGTAGAAGAGTTGGATACCCATTTGTATTGTCGTTCAGATTGTGAAAATTGTATTTGGCTTACCACCTCTTCATCGGATAGCTCTTGCCAACCGAGTACCACGTCCAGTGAAGAGAGTTTGGAGTGACGATCAAAGTAATAGTGTTCGGCTGAAAGTACTTTGGCGGTTAAGCTAAAGCTGGCTTTTTCGGTTAAGGTAACCCCTTTAAAATCAAATGTATTGGGAGCAAGAGCTGTTTGGTAAGGGGACGGCCCTCCTTTGATACCCGGGCCAATAGGTGGTGCAGTTTCTATATTGTAAAAATGGTACCAAGCCGCTAATAAAATTAAGGCCAGAAGAATTGTTTTCATTTTATGCACCTTTAATTTATGCACCTTTAAAAAGGGTAGAAGAAGGTTTTTTTAGTCTTTTTTATAATTAGAGAAAAAAACGTATAAAATCTTACCGTACAGTACTAAACTCTACCGAAATAGTCCAGAGGGTAGCCCCTAATTTGCTGATAGAAACACGAATTAGAGAGTCCGTAATTGATGGATACAGAGTGAATTTAAAAAAGACAACGTTACCTTATTTGGTGATGTGTTTGTTTTGAGTTTGCCAAATGAGTCAAGGCGTTGTGCGATAAATAGGTTTTTTATCTGGGGAACAGTCTTAATGTTTTAATAATGAGGAGGTGGCGTCTCTTCATGTGAATTTTTAATGCCTTCCTGACGTAGATTCTTTAAATAGTCGGCCAGTAGTTTTAATTTATGCTCTAATCGTTGAATATCTTGGTGTTGTTGCATTACGGTTTTTTCAAGGCTTTCAATGCTCTCTTCCTGAAAGGCTTGAGTTATTTCTAACTGGGCTAACCGTTCGGTCATGCGATTGAGTTCAGATTGGTTGTCCATTTGTTTTATAGCCAGTTTAGGGTTTGTTTGGATGAATCCATTTTAGCTGAATCCATCGGGCTAAAAGGGCCTTTTTTAGTCAAATAAACACGGTCTGATGGTGGTGGTGTGAGCGTAATTTTTGTGGTTCTTAATTCGTCCCGTCTAAAATAGTGCGCGTGCCACACGGTATTATTTGTACTGCGTTTTAACAGGGTTTCTACTTGCTGTTTGTTGGTTATTTTAATGTGGTTAATGGCAATGAGCTCATCTCCTGCTGCCAGCCCTGCGTGATAGGCGGGGTGTTGTTGCCAAACATGAGTGATTTTAACGGTTTTATGTGTGCTATCGCTTAAGGTTGCACCTAGGTGCAATGGCAGAGGCTCTTCCGATTTCTCCCCACCTAAATCGATTAAACGGCTGGCAGGGCGTAAGCTGAACTCGATGCCAAAGGCGGGAAAGAGCTGTTCAAACGGAATGTCTTCGGTGCCGTATAGATAGCGTTGAAAAAAATCGGTTAAATCAATGCCCGATACTTCGGAACAGATTTGTTCAATTTGTCCCTCTTGCAATCCAATCTCTGTTTGTCCAAAGTGTTGCCATAGGTGCAAAACAACATCATCCAGCGATTTTTCACCTTGGGTCTGTTGACGAATGGTTAAATCCAACCCCAGAGCAATGAGACTGCCTTTGGTGTAGTAACTGATAATGGCATTGGGCGCATTTTCATCTTGTTGGTAAAATTTGGTCCACGTATAAAAACTCGATTCGGCCACCGACTGCTTAAAACGACCGGGCATACGATAGACTCGGGTCATCTGTTTGGCCAGTAGGTTTAAATAGGTTTCGTTATCAATTAAGCCCGCACGTTGCAAAATAAGCCCGTCGTAATACGAGGTAATGCCCTCAAACCACCAAAGTTGATTGGTGTAAACAGGTTGCGATAAGTCAGCTTGTTGAACCACTTTGGGCTGAATACGCTTAACGTTCCAAGTGTGAAAATACTCATGGCTACACAGCTCTAAAAACTGCAAATAACCGTCTGTGGCTTTGGTCATACCTTTATAGGGTAGGTCGTTACGACTGCACATTAATGCGGTAGAATTTCGGTGTTCTAGCCCACCATAATCACTGCCAGTGACCATTACCTGAAACAAATAGGTTTCTATCGGCATAGGGGGGGAAAAAAAATTTAATTCGGTTTCACAAATCTTAATTAAATCGTGTTTTAGGCGGACGACATCGCAATCAAACAGTCCCGTTAATACCATTTTATGTGGAATGCCACACGCCATAAAGTCAATTTCAGTAAACGTGCCCAGCTCAAAAGGGTGGTCAATGAGGTCGTTGTAGTCGTTGGCTTGGTAAGTACCAAACCCTTGATTATCGACTTGATGAGTACACAAACCCGTGGCCACTTTCCAATTGTTCTCTTGTGTAAAAGGTGTGGCCTTTAGTTCTAAAGAACACGCTGTATCCCGTTGATTTTCAACGGCTAAAAACACCGACGTGCCATTAAAGAAAGCGTGGCTTTCATCAAAGTGTGCGCCTCTTACCGAGAGATCCCACGCATACACTTGATAGCGCAATACCACCGTTTGCCCATCACTGGCAAACTGCCAACTGGACTTGTCCACCAAGGTCAGTTCAACGGGTGCTTGCTCAAGTGTTTCTGCCGTTAAGCCTATAAGGTGCTTTGAGAAGTCACGAATCAGATAACTGCCCGGAATCCAGTTAGGTAAGCAAACCGTTTGTACAGGCTGTTCTGGTTGAGCAATAGTGAGCGTGACGTCAAACAGGTGGCCTTTTGGGTCAAACGGGGTAATGGTGTAGTGCAGTTGTTCCGTATTAAAAATAGGGTGTGTCATCTGTTTAAACGTATCCCAATTTAATAGTTTGTGGCTAATTCGCTATTAACTAGGTTCATTAACTGTTGATAGCCAAAGCTGGGTAACGGTTTGCCGTTTACGAAGAACGTTGGCGTTTTGTTTGCCCCTAATGCCTGCCCATCGGCGAGGTCTTTTTGAATCACTTTTGCAATGGTGGGATCATTCATGTCTTGTTGCAAGCGCGCCAAGTCTAACAGGTTAGCCTTTTGCAAAATCTTCCAAAAGAGGTCGGGGCGAGCTTGGTGATGAATTGCCCATGATGCCTGAGTATCAAACATAAGGTCTAATGTATCCCAAAATTTACCTTGCTTACGTGCGGCTTCTAAAATCGCAACCATTTGATCTGATCCTTGATGAAAGGGCGCATAGCGAATGACGACGTTAATTTTTGCTGGATATTTTTTCAACAGGTCTTTAATAATCGGGTGAAAGGTTTTACAGGTTTCACAAGCTGGGTCAACAAACTCAACAATGGTTACTTTGGCATGTGGATTCCCTTTACGAGGTGAATGATCAGCAATTAACGCACTGGTATTTTGAGCCGCCAGCTGATTTTTAGTTTCCACTTGTTTGGCATTATAAAAATAAGTCGCCAGTGCAAAAATAGTGACCAAAATCAATAGGGTTACGATAATAATGTGATTCTTTTTCATGCTTTTCTAACCTTTAATAAAAGAAAAATAATAGTGGAAAATGCTACGAGTGAGAGCAGTGGAATGGGTAAAAAACCAAACAGAACCATGCCGTCATCCGAGCAGGAGACACCTTTAGAACAAGGCTGCATGGTTTCTGGAATTAAACCATAAAAGAGCAGAACGTGATAAACCGTAAAGAGCAACCCAATAATGGCCAAGGGCAGTGCATAGCGCACGACATGGTTATCTAATCGTGGAAACAAGCCAATAAGTAGTATGACTGCCAACGGAAAGAGAAAAATACGTTGATACCAACACAATACGCAAGGCACTAACTCCATAACCTCACTAAAAAACAGACTGCCAAGTGTGGAGAGGGCAGCCATGAGCCAAGCGCCAAAAAGAAACAGCCATTGTTGATTTTCGGCGTGTTTTTCGACATGTTTTTCGGGGGATATTTTTTCTGGATTCATTTTTACTGCTCTTCCACTTTCCATTGAACCATTTCACCCGCACGAAAGGGAACAATGATATCGTCCGCCAACGGCAGAGTTTCAGCCATTTTCCAAGGCTGATTCACCAGTGTAATGGTATCCGTATTGCGTGGCAACCGATAAAAATCCGGCCCATAATGACTGGCAAACCCTTCTAGTTTATCCAATGCACCCGCGCTGTCAAAAATCTCGGCATACCATTCAATCGCAGCAGGTGCCGTGTACATCCCCGCGCAGCCACAAGAATTCTCTTTTTTGTCTTTGCTATGAGGCGCACTGTCCGTCCCCAGAAAAAACTTGCCACTGTCACTAATCGCCGCGTCTACCAACGCTTGGCGGTGGCGTTCTCGTTTTAATACCGGTAAGCAATAATGATGAGGGCGCATTCCCCCCACTAACATATCGTTACGATTTAACAGTAAGTGCTGTACCGTAATGGTAGCCGCCACATTCTCACTGGCATTGCGAACAAATTCAGCGGCATCCGCCGTGGTAATGTGCTCAAACACCACGCGTAAATTTGGCATACGCTGTAATAACGGCTCAAGTACCGTGTCGATAAATTGCGCTTCACGATCAAAAATATCAATGTCCGATGCCGTCACTTCTCCGTGAACTAACAACGGCAAACCAACCTCTTGCATCGCCTCTAGCGCAGGATAAATGTTCACCACATCCGTCACACCACTGTCTGAGTTTGTGGTGGCACCAGCAGGGTACAGCTTGCAACCATAAATATGCCCCGAGGCTTTTGCCGCACGAATCTCGTCAGGGCAGGTGTTATTAGTAAGATAGAGCGTCATCAGTGGCTGAAACGTACTGCCCGCCGCTCTCGCCGCCAAAATGCGGTCACGATAGCTCAACGCTAACGCCGTTGTGGTAACAGGAGGAACAAGGTTTGGCATAATAATGGCACGTTGAAAATGACGTGCCGTCGCAGGCACAAGATCATTCAAAACAGCCCCGTCACGCAAATGTAAATGCCAATCGTCTGGGCGGGTAATTGTTAAGGTTTTCATAGTCAACTATATTTAATGAGTTAAAGTGTTTGTATTATGCCATTTTTTGGGCTATTTAATCGAATAAGTATACAAAAACTCGGTTGCTTACAGCCGAGTTTTTTATAAGACACAAACCCATGAGTTTACCTGAATTTTTAAGTGTGTTAAAAATTGAAAAAGTTGGCTATTATTTAATATATCTAAAAGGGGTCAAAGCCCTTTTTTGTTGATAACTTGTATTCAGTTTTAACTTTTGCTATATCTGTTTTATGTCAAGAAAATCAAGATTCTTTTTACCTGATGTTCCTTGCCATGTTGTTCAGCGTGGTAAAAATCGCTCGCCTGTCTTTTTTTGAGTCTTAAATAAGCTCACATAAAACTGATAATCCAGTTTTTCATTCGACTTATTGAATGTTGTTCGCTTGATTGTTTGACTGCCTAAATGGTATTGCTGTTTTGATTGGGATGCGAGTGTTGCTTCAATATCTCGAAGACTATGTCGCCCTCCAATTTGACCAACAGCCAGGGCTGTAAATTGAGAGCAACGACTGCTTTTAACAGGGGGGTTAAAAGTTGATAATTTTAATATCTACCCCGTACTTTTAACTATATTAGGGGTAATGATATGTCTATTATTTTGGACTTATTGTTGTTAATCTTAAGGTACTGATGGCATGTCGATAATAGGTTTAAAAATATGAGGGGTAAAAATACGATAAAACAAGTTATGAAGGAACTGTTTATTGGACTATTTGGAAGCGTTCTTTGTTTATTGACTTTTCAGAGTTATGCTGTTGTCGAAGACATCATCAGCTAAAAGGGGTCAAAGCCCTTTTTTGTTGATAACTTGTGTTCAGGTTTAACTTTTGCTATATTTGTCTTATGCCAAGAAAACCAAGATTCTTTTTACCTGATGTTCCTTGCCATGTTGTTCAGCGTGGTAAAAATCGCTCGCCTGTCTTTTTTGAGTCTTCAGACTATTATTTTTATTTAGATAAATTAAGAGAAGCACTGCTTAAATACAATGTTGCTTTGCACAGTTATGTGTTGATGACAAATCATATTCATCTCTTAATGACCGCGAAAGATAAAACCTCTATTA
>WFPP01000054.1 GCA_015487495.1 Thiomicrorhabdus sp. | reverse complement strand
TGCTGGCGTATTTTCCAAAAAATAAAAATAAACCGAGAGAGATAATAAAAAGAACAAATAAGCTGGTGTAGATAGAAAAAGAGACAGGGCGAATAAGCACCACATCGCCAAAAAAGTTTTCGTCACGCTTTTTATCGCTGACTTCGGTACGGAATAAAGACATATTTTTATTTTTTTTAAGAGTTAAAAGCAGGGTAATAAATACAATTTTATGTCAGCTAAATTCTGCTTCCAGTGCGTACTGAAGTTGTGTGGTGGTATGTTGGTGCATATCAAAATAAACCGTGCGAATAAAAGTAGCTGTTAGCTGGCCTTCGGCACTTTCATTCAGAGTAAGGTAGTGTTGAAGTTCATCATCTGAAACATCTTTGTATGCAAACAACATACTCATCCATATTTGTTGGGAAATTGGTTGGCTCATGTTCTCTTTCATCTCTAAAACCATTTGTTTCAACTGTTCTTGAGTGATATTTTGTGTATTTGGATTTACTTTGCGCATACCCCATGTAATGGCTTTAAACAGCGCAATTTGCATATTTACAACCAATGCACTTGAGCCAATGGCCTTGTCTATTTGTTCGATTAAATGTTTGCGATTTTCTGAGGGAGGCGTGGTTTGTAACTCGGTAAAAAATAACTGCATTTTTTGGCTGGCTTGCAATGATTTTGCGGCCTCTTCTTTTTGAGTGATTTGTGTGATATTAGGTTGGTGCATGAAATTAAGCATTTGTTGCATTTTTTGTTCGTCATAGTCCGTTAAAATAACTTGTTTAAGTTCTTTTATTAGAACGGTTGAGTCAAAAGAACGTAGGATAATTTTTTGATAGCGTTCAAAAATATGAGCAGGAATGGTATTTTTTTCATGTTCAATATTCTGAATAACACCTGTTGAAAAACGTTCAATTTTTTTATCCAAATAAGCGTGATTTATAAAGTTTTGAACGGATTCTGACATGTTTTTTCCTTGCATTTATTTAGTAAATTAAATCGGGAGCGCATTAAAGCCCAGCATTTTTAGAAGTACACTTGATTTAAACAGCAACCTAATAAAGGAGCAATAGGCCGAAATAACTATATTGGCTTATTTTCTTACCTTGTTGTGTATTGTGCGCATTAAGGAGGGTTGTGAGGAAAGGGGGGTAAAAAAAGAAGAGTTGTTACTTTAGTTTTTTAATGGTTGGCCGATAGGTTATTTATCCATTAGTATTTTGTGTTATTGAATCGGTTTAATCGTTAAAAAAGGGGTTTCAGATGTCTTCTAATACCATTTCTCAAGATCCAGCGTTGGTTAAACAGCTATTTAACCCTGATACCAAAGCGGATAATAAAGATGATAAGTCGGTGTTGGGTGCGCCCAATTTGGTGCGTGCTGGATTGAATAATATGGACGTGCCTAAGGATCAATTTTTTCCAACAGAGCAAGGGAAGATGGCGGCGGCTCGTATGGCTCAGTTTGAAAAAGGCTATCAGTACAGCGAAAGCATGAGTTTGCAGTTGACCACGCGTGAAGGGGATACGGTTTCCATTGATTTTAGACAGCTGTATTCTGAATATCAATCGTATCGTAATGAGCAATCTGCCCAAACGGAACCGACGGGGGTGCGCTATTTTGAAAGCACGGAGGCGATGGAGTCTACTGCTTTTGAGGAACGATTTGCGTTTGCTGTTAATGGTGATTTGAATGAAGATGAGCTGAAAGCCATTTTTGATGTATTTGAACAGGTGGATAAGCTGGCAAATCATTTTTTTGATGGCAATATTGAAAAAGCTCTGGAGCAAGCGATGACACTGGAAATCGATTTTGGACAGTTGCAAAGTTTTCAGCTTAATTTAACGCAGACCGAAACCAAAGTGGCAAACTACCAGCAAGCTGCGGTAACGGAGTATGGCAATGTACAAGAAACGCCTGAATCCGGTTATGGCGTCAGTGTGTCAGAACTTCCGTCTTATTTACAGCAGTGGCAAATGACCATTGAAAAATTGGATATGCAATTCAGTGAGTCGCAAAAAGTATTTGATGAGTTGATGAGTGACGTGGTCTCACAGCGTTTTCCTGAACTGGATTCTCGTTTGGGGTGGTCTGAACGTGTGCAACTCTTTCATGAGCGTTTAGCGGAATATGCAGAACAACGAAAAGAGGGGGTTGCAGCCACTGAAGGTAATAAAACAGATTCTGTGGTAAATGAGGACAGCACGGAACAAGTGGTAAAAACGACGGAACCGGGTGTTTCTTTTGAAGAAGTGAAAAAAGGCGTGTAACCGTTTTTATGAAAACCCTTTTTAAATAAAAAAATTTCCCCCCCTTGCTTGATGGGGTGGGGGAATTACTTTCGTATAATCAACCAGCCACCGATTACCAGCAATACAAGTTGCAGGGTGCTTTCATTAATCCATTCTTGGTTGAGCAAACCGGGTAACAGTGCAAATACAATAATCAGAATTCCTAGGGTTCGATGGCGTTGTGCGCGAGTTTGTTCTGCAATCTGTTTTTCTAAACGTGCCATCTGTTTTGACGGGGTGTTAAAGTCGGCATGAGCAAGTTTTGTTAGGCTGGCATGAAGTAATCCCGGTAAGGTTGGGGCTTGCTCGATCCAGAAAGGTAAGTTGGCTTTCATGTTTTTAATCAAGCCTTGTGGCCCAACGCGGTCATGCATCCACTCTTCTAAAAAAGGTTTTGCGGTGTCCCACAAGTCCAACTCATCATCCAGTTGGCGTCCGAGTCCTTCAATATTTAAAAGCGTTTTTTGCAATAATACCAGTTGTGGTTGCACTTCCATACCAAAACGGCGTGCTGTTTGAAACAGCCTCATTAAAACCAGTCCAAATGAGATGTCTTTAAGGGGGCGATCCCAAATGGGTTCGCAGACAGAACGAATGGCTGATTCCAGCTCATTTACTCGGGTATCTTTTGGAACCCATTCAGATTCGATATGGAGTTCGGAAACTCGTAAATAATCTCGGTTAAAGAAGGCCAGAAAGTTTTCTGCAAGGTAGCGTTGGTCTTCTGGGTCAAGTGTGCCCATAATACCAAAATCAATGGCGGCATAACGGCCATCAGGCAAGACAAAAATATTACCAGGGTGCATATCTGCGTGAAAAAAGTTGTGCTTGAAAACTTGCGTAAAAAAAATGACGACGCCTTTCGCGGATAAATCGGTTAGGGAAATGCCGGCTTCAATCAGTTTTTCTGTTTCACTGATGCGAATGCCATAAATACGTTCCATTGTCATCACGCGTTCGGAGGTGTGTGACCAGTAAATCTCGGGTACATAGAGTAAATTGGAGTTTTGAAAGTTGCGCCTGAGCTGTGTTGCATTTGCGGCTTCACGGACCATGTCCAGTTCGTCTAAAATGGTTTTTTCAAATTCGCCAACCACTTCAACGGGATGCAAACGTTTGGCTATTTTGATGGCTGCTTCCAGTAAACGCGCTAACATAAACATAATTGCCACATCTTGTTCAATGGTTGTTTTTATGTTTGGGCGCACAACTTTCACTACAACATCTGTTCCTGTATGCAGTTTGGCGGTATGAACCTGAGCAATGGAGGCCGATGCCATGGGCTGGGTGTTAAATGCAGCAAAGGCTTCTTCTACGGTTTTTCCTAAGGCTTCTTCCACTAATTGTTTGGAGTGCTTGGCATCAAAGGGTGGGCAGTCATCTTGTAATTTGACCAGTTCAATGGAAATGTCATGAGGTAACAGGTCTTTGCGAGTAGAGAGCGCTTGTCCTAGTTTAATAAAGATAGGCCCAAGTTCTTCTAGTGCAAATCGAATGCTTTCGCCACGACTGCATGTTGCTTTTTTTCGCCAATTCCAAGGTAATATCATGTTGAACCAAATAAGCCATGCGTATTTTGTGTCAGTTAATACCATTTTGTCTATTTGATAATAGGCCAATACTCGGTTGATTTTGATAATTCGAAAAAATTGTTTTAGGCGTTTCATGAAGTTTGGTCTGCTATGTTTTGAAGGGTTGTAAGTAAGTAGGCTGCACTTGGAGAGTGTTTTGCAGAATTGTTTAAATTAAGTACGTTGCAATTTCGTTTTATGAACTGTTTTTTATTACGTAATCCACGTGAGTTATAGGATAAGTTTAAGGATTTTATTTTTTGAAAAGGATCTCTTTCTTGTTCACAGTTTTGTGGTATTTCAATGGGAATATCTTTTTTAAAAAATTGTTGTAAAAAAGGGAGGTCGGCTAAAAACCATGATTCAATTGCATTTCTGGCAATGACAATATAGTCTGCTCCATTGTGATTTTGCCCCATACGTTCTTTTCGTTGAGTTATGCAGGGAGCACAGGTTTCAGGGTCTAGATCAGCTAGGACTAAAATTTGATCTATTTTGGGGTTTTGCCGTAACTCTGAAATATAAAGTTGAATATTATGACTGCATAAATTGCCATTGCCTGTTGCATTTAGAGTTTGGATAATATGAATATTTTGATTCTGGCATAGTCTTTTAAACAGATCACTTTCAACAAAAATTTTTTCACAATGTCCTTCAACGACAATTCCAATATTTACTAAGCCTACCATGGCAAGCCGCCTTTAAACATATTGCTTAACCAAGCATCGCTCATTGAGAGTGAACCATTTATTTTTTTAGCATGAGTAATAAGTGTTTTACCATCAACTTTATCAACCAGTAAAAGTTCATCGTATCGTGCTGTTCTCACAATTGATTCACTGTGTGTATTGATCCAAATTATAGTGTTTTTGGACTCTTCTCTCATAAGCTCAATCAGTTCTTGAATGGCTTGAGGATGTATGCCACGTTCAGGTTCTTCTATGAGTAACCAAGAGTTTGGTTTGTGATCTAAAATCATAATAATTTGCGCTAAAGCATAGATAGTGCCGTCTGAAATAAGGTGTGCGGGAAATTGTTTTCGAGTTCCTTTTTCTTTAAATAATAATCCCGTTTTATTATCAATTTTTTGGGCTTGAGCTTCAATTTTTTCTAAATTAGGGACCAGTAGGGTAATGAGTTCTAGTATTTCTTCTGAAAGATCAGAGTTTTCACTGAGTATTCTGGAGAGTACTGCGGCAATATTACTGGCGTGTTCATTCAATTCACTGGGGTCATGGTCTGATAAACTCGGCTGTTTTGCATTTAAAGGGTCAACACGAAGTACTTTTATATTTGATATAAAGTCTTTAAAGCTCGTATCATAGATTCCTAGAAATAGGGTGGCTGAGCGATCAGGGTCAAAGGCAATTTTCTTCCCATCTTCAAAAGTGATAAAACCATCCTTCCCTCTTTGAAGAACGACTTCTCCATCGATAGAAGCGACTTCATTAATAATACGAACGTTAGAGTTAAGTTCAGCCTTTAGTGCATAGTGGAATATGACCTGTTCGATTTCTACTTCAATATCAAAGCTAAAAATAGCGGCATTAGTCGCACGTCTTTTATGAGAGTGTACATTGTCGTAGCCACCAAATTCACGTAATGTTTGTGATAGGCCTTGACGAAATATATGTCCTACAAAATCGAGAGCTTGAAATATATTCGTTTTACCTGAGCCGTTTGCACCTGCAAAAACGGAAAAGTTAGTGATGTTGCTTAAGGTTAGACTGTCAATACTCTTAAAATTGGTTATTTTAAGTCTATTAATTTTCATGTGAACGACCTTCGAGCTGTGGTAAAGCTAAAATACGTTGTTCTAGCGTATTAACTTCTTTTTCTATGGCACGAACATCTTGGCAAAAGCGTGTTATTTGATGTTGAGTGGGTAAGGCTTCGATTTCAAATTGCAGGTACTCACGTAAGGTTTGTCCAATGCTTTTTTTGAGTTGTTGTTGGGTGTTAAAGAGTGTGCGAACACCATGACCGACTTTAAAGGCAATAAGGTCACCAGTATAGTGGGAAAGGTGTTCTTCCCAATCAATATCCAGTGTACAAAGGGCATTAATAAAGTGTTGTGCTAATGCTGTCTCTCCTGATAAGGAGGGATTTGGAAGCGTGCGCTGAACAGGTAAGGAGATAAAATCGAGTAGCGTGGTGTGCAGAGCTGCGTCGGGTTCTCCCTGTAATTTGGTTTGTACGCTGATATGAATACGTGCGGTATTATTAGGAATTGATGGGGGGTGTGTAAAGAGAAAATAAAGCGGTTGCTCAATTGGGGCAAGGGTTATGGCAATCACTCGATTTTCTAAAACGTTGAAGGCTGCACCATGCATTTCATCCAGGCGAATGGCCGTGTTTAAAACCGATTCGAGGGGTTTGGACAGGGATATTGAAGGGAGGGGGCTCTCTGTTTGCATGGTGTGTTTACTCTTTACTTTTGAGAATCAAAATAGAAATTAAAATTTCCACCCACGGTGCAGTGCCACAATGCCTTCGCTCATATTAAGGTATTCGGCTTTATCAAACCCTGCACTGAGCATCATCTGTTTTAGTGTCTCTTGGTCTGGGTGCATTCGAATGGATTCCGCTAAGTATTGATAGCTGGCCTCATCGTTTGCAATCAGTTTGCCCATTTTAGGTAAAATATTAAACGAGTAAAAGTCATAAAACTTAGCAAACAGTGG
>WFPP01000053.1 GCA_015487495.1 Thiomicrorhabdus sp. | reverse complement strand
TAAAATCGTCGAAAACAGCGCCGTTTTACTGGCTAACAGTTGCTCGCTATTATTACGCTGGCTGTAGGCATCGCCAAATTCCCCTGCCCAAAAAGATTCCTGCTCTGTTTTATAGCTCATCGACTTCTCTCTTTATCTTACTTAATGCGACAGGAGTGCCACGAGCGATGTCGCATAACACCACGCATCCAATCACCTGTTCCATATATTTGGGTGCTAACCCATACCCTGGTCGAATACTCTTTACATGGCACTCGGTAATCACTTCGCCTGCCTGCATGTCTTTCACAAAATACAACGAACGCCTGAATTTTACATTGGCTTGTTCGCTCGACTTGCGCCCATAATTCACTGTCCCTAACGCCTGCCATGCGTTTTTTACACCGTCACACAGTGCCAATAATCCATCTTCTTCCAGCGAAAAGCGGTCATCTGGCCCACCGCTTTGCCGATTTAAGGTAACGTGTTTTTCAATAATACAAGCCCCCAGTGCAACACTGGTCATGGCTGTTGTGTTGTCTAAAGTATGATCAGACAAGCCAACGGGAACGCCAAAACGGGATTGCATGTCGCTTAATGTTCGCAAATTGTAGTCTTTTGCGGGGGCGGGATAACCACTCACACAGTGCAAAATGGCCAGCGATGGACAGCCTCCTTCACGAGCGGCCTCAATGGCTTCTTTAATCTCCTCTTCATCCGCCATGCCCGTGGAAATAATCAGTGGCTTACCCGTTTGTGCCACATACTTAATCAGAGGTAAATCCACCGCTTCAAACGAGGCGATCTTATACGCAGGCGTATTTAACTCTTCCAGTAAATCCACCGCCGTTGAATCAAATGGCGAGCTAAACAGGGTAATTTGTTGCTTACATGCATACTCAAACAACGACTTGTGCCATTCCCAAGGGGTAAAGGCTTCTTGATACAACTCAAATAAAGAGCGGCCAGCCCACAACCCTTCGGTTAATTGAAAATCAGGTAAATCGCAATCAAGGGTTAGAGTTTCAGCAGTATAAGTTTGTAACTTAACGGCATCTGCCCCCGCACGTTTTGCCATGTCGATAATACGATAGGCATTTTGAATATCACCATTATGATTGGCCGACATTTCTGCGATCACATACGGCGTATACTCTCTGCCTATTTTGCGTCCCTTAATCATAAAACCATTATGATTTCGCACTATTTTTTCCTTGAATAGGTCATTTTGACAAGCTCCGAAAGTGGCCGATGCCAAACGTCTGTTAATACATAGGATAAATTATGTTTATCTGTAGAAGTTCAGACTTAATCTGACAGTTCCTCATTTTGATTTGGTGTCCTGTCAGGTTAAGTCGTAACTTTTACAGTTAAGCCCTGTTAGCATCAAACCAGAACCTTATAAAACCACTTAAAACAAGAGATATGCCATTGATAAGGCAGATGGTAAAGCTCCTTAACTTAGTGCCATTCAACACTGACTCCACTTATTCCTGTTTTTTTGCTAGCCCGAGCCTTTATAAGGCGATAAGTTTATCAGTTAATTTAGATATTTCCTTATCTATATTTCTAATATCTGTCACTAATGCTCTACCATGCTCTGGCGATAATTCAAGCACAAGCCTTAAAACATTCATCCAGTTTAAATTGTTTCGTGCTCTAGCCGATTCAATTTCATCAAGCGGATGTTTTTCTTTTTCTACTTCATTCCAATTTATTGATATGTTAAATTTATTTAATACTTTTTGATATTTTTCAAAAACGTCGTTTCTTCCCGAAATCCAATTTTCTTTTGTAAGTCCCAAAAAGTGAACTCCAATTCGCTTTCCTTGCTTAATTATATTTGAGCCTCTAAAACCTTCATCTTCAAATAAGAATTTCTTATGTAATTTTACAACGGAGCCATTGCCATCTATAACTTCGCAATTTAATTTTTGCAGATTCAAACGGTTAAACACAAAGTCAATAAACGCATATTCAATGGCAGAGCCAAGACCACCCCTTGCATTTTTTGTCAAATAATATGCCCAATCAGCTTTTTTATGTAATTGATCAATCGCATTAACGCTTACAACACCCAGAGGCTCACTTTCTTCATCAAGAATAACAAATACTATTTGTTTTTTATCTGTTTTCAGATGATTAATCCAACCAAAATGCTCATTTAACTCTATATTATGATCTGTATACATCCATTTCCTGACACCTTCTTCATTCCGAATATCTCGTACTTTTAACTGTAATTCAGTGCTTGTCTCAATGATTTGAACCAATTTGATATTTCTTGATTCTGTTCTGTTCTGTTCTGTTGGCATGACTTATCTCCCTTTCATTTTTCAAGTGCAATTTCATTTTGAAGGCTAACGAATCAAGCTCAGCGGCGGTTTACGGCGGATGAAGCTTGGCATAGCCAAACGAAGTGCGTTATAAATTTCGGCTGTAGCGCTTTGTTAGAACTACGATGATAGCTGCTGAATGACTGAACTCACAGCCCTCGCCTTTAAAATAGGTTAGCGCACATAGTCTAACCCCTCATAAAAAAGCATCGCTTTTTAACAGCGCTTGATACATCAATTCCGCTCTAATCCAATCCTCTTCCGTATCCAAATCTTGTACCAAATAACGGGGTAAGCGATAGGGGGAGGAACATTTGGAATAGATCACCCGTTCCTGCTTAAACGCCTCGGGATGCCCCCAGTAAAACTGCCCTGCATCGTGAAAAGCCTCTTCTAAATCTTGTGAACGCTTATGAAAATTTTCAGGGTGAAACATCTCTAAACGCTGTTGTTCGGTCACTCTAAACGCGCGTTGAATTGGCGTACCGAAGGTCGTCACAGTAAAGCAGTAATCGGCTTGCGTCTGTTGCAGTTGCTCAAACGCCGCCTTTAATTGTTTGGTTTGCACAAACGGCGCGGTCGCATACAAACAGCACACCCAATCCACTTGTTCACCGTCGGCCTCTATCCACTCAATGGCTTGCTTGATTACAGGGAGCGTCCCCGCAAAGTCATTCGATAACGCTTTAGGGCGAACAAATGGCACCTCTGCACCATAGTGTCTCGCAATATTGGCAATGTCCTCATCATCGGTTGAAACAATCACTTTATCAAAGCAACCGCTTTCAAGTGCCGTTTCAATCGAATACGCGATAATCGGTTTGCCCAAAAACGCTTTAATATTTTTACGTGGAATCCGCTTACTGCCACCTCTGGCCGGAATCACACATAATTTTATGCCCCTCAAGGGGGCATTGAAAATAGTCCCCCCCCCCTTCATGCCAACACCGCTTGCAGTACCTTCACGACTTGTGCCTGTTCAGCATCGCTCATCGCATGAAAAACGGGAATGCTAATGGTTTGCTGGTAGTACGCTTCCGCCACGGGAAAGTCCCCTTGAGCAAAGCCCAACGCTTGATAATACGGTTGCGTATGCACGGGAATGTAATGCACATTCACCCCAATTTCATGCGCCCGTAACGCATTAAAGACGTCCGTTCGGCTTTGACCTATCTGCTGTGTTTGAATCAAAATAGGATAAAGATGAAAAGAGGAGGCCGTGTCAGGGTCTTGATAAGGGCGCACTAACGGTAAATCGGACAACAGCTCATCATAACGCTTGGCAAAACAGGTGCGTTGTTGAACAAACGCATCCAACCGTTGCATTTGGCTAATGCCTAGCGCGGCCTGCATTTCGGTCATTCGATAATTAAAGCCTAAATCCACCTGCTGATAAAACCAGTCCCCTTCCAGCGGTTGAGTCATTAAGTGCGGTTGACGCGTTACCCCATGACTGCGAAGTAACTGCATTTTTTCAGCCAAATCGGACTGATTGGTGGTGGCCACTCCGCCCTCTCCTGTGGTAACCATCTTAACGGGATGAAAACTAAACACGGTAATGTCTGAATATTTCCCCCCCCCTATTGGAGAACCTAAATATTTCCCCCCTATGGCATGGGCGGCATCTTCAATAATCTTAAAACCATACTCTACACTCAGCTCATGTATCCGCTTCATATTACACGACTGTCCAGCAAAATGTACTGGCATCACAATGTCGGGCAATGTATGGGTCTTTTTGGCCGCGTGCAGTTTTTCTTCCAAAGCCACCACACACATATTATAAGTACGCGAATCAATATCGACAAAATCAACCGTTGCGCCACAAAAACGCGCACAATTGGCCGAGGCCACAAACGTATTGGGGGATGTCCACAATATATCACCTTCCCCCAGACCCAATGCCAAACACGCGATGTGCAACGCCGAGGTAGCGCTATTAACCGCCACGGCAAACTCCGCATCGCAATAGTCGGCCACCGTCTCTTCAAACCGAGGAACTTGCGCGCCTTGGGTTAAATAGTCGGATTTTAATACCTCAACCACCGCCTCAATATCCGCGGGAGAAATATCCTGTTTACCATAAGGAATCATTGCATTTACGCCTTACCTTAAAAAAAGAGGGGGGGAGAAATTTTTTAAACATTCAAATCCAGTAACTCACTGTAACGTTTTTTTGCCTGTAATACCTTATCCAGATACAAACGAGCTTCACTTGATGTATGCTCATACCGCAATATACGGTACACTCGTTTAGGGTGCAACCGATTTACACGCACAATGGCTTCATCTGGTGTCTCTCCAAACAACTTAAGCGTTCGGGAAATTCCGCCATTATAAGAAGCAATCGACAACATCTCTTTACTTTCAGGGTTTCGCACCCCTTGTAAATAGTCATGTTTAAGCAACCCTAAATACGCGATTCCCATTCTAATATTATTTTGAGCATCAAATAGAGATTTTGCACTGGGTTGTCCTGTTTTACCATCCACATATTGATATACATCACGCCCCGCGGCAGCGGCTTTAATTTGCATTAACCCCAGTGCATTCGACTGGCTCACCGCTTTTGGATTAAAAGCACTCTCCACCTCCATAATGGCAAACACCAAATCTTTTGGCACATCAAAACGGGTTGTATAACGATCTACCCAAGGCTTATACTGGATTACCTGATCTAAAATCGCCAATTTAACCAGTGGAATTTGAATCACAACAAACACACCATCGGTATCTTCAACCTCTCTCGTATGCTCTCTTAATAAATATTCAGCATAATCATTTGCATCGGCTGGATACCGTATTGGCCGACCGTATTGATTTTTAACCTGTTGATAAAACCAGGGCTTTTGTTGGGCAGGAATGGATTTGGTGCTTAATAAATCCCTGTTTGTTACTTTAAATGGGCTTAATAACACCTGATTAATGGCTCGCTTTAATCGCGCCTGCGAAGCCAATGCTTTTGGAAACTCAATCACCAATGCATCCTCATATTGAATAAAGACAGGTGATAATGAATAAGAATGCTTTTTTTCCCCCCCCTTATTCGTCAAGAGACTGGGAGAGTCTATTACAGAAGGAGGTTCCATTTGTGGCAAACGTTCAAGTTTTGACACCTCATGGATTTGAGAGGCCGTCTTGTGATAAGAGGAATCAGAAGATTTAGAATCTGGGGAAGAAAACGAACGGGATGAAGCTGACACACTGCTGATCAGGCGAATGCCACTCGGCAAGTCAGCAGGCATGACAACCACTTGATTTAATTGGTGTTGCGAATTATGTTGATTAAATTTCAACCAGTCTTGAATATTCGACAAATAGCTTGCACTTAACATCAATATAAAGCTGAGTGTTAAAAACAAGGTCAATGATACCGTTTTATTTTTCACAAAAAAACCTCCGTTAAGAGGCTTTTTAGCAAAAGTAAGGCCAACACGACCTTTATTTTAAAAAGAGTGTAACAACGTCAAAAATAACCTGCAATGACAACAGGAATGGCAACCTGTCTCATACTGACATTCAGGATAAATCAAGTAAAAAAATCTTTGCACAACACCATCATAAGTTAAACAGTGTGCCTATATCACAATATCTAAGACCTAAGATGTAGAAGTTCAGACTTAATCTGACAGTTCCTCATTTTGATTTGGTGTCCTGTCAGGTTAAGTTTAAGGTATGAGCTTTTCAGCCCATACTTTTTTGCCATCTTCCAATGTTTCCATTGGTGTTCGACCACAACACATTTTACCTTGATGTGTGCGTTCATTGTTGTAAAAATCGATCCATTCATCTAAATCAGCTTGC
>WFPP01000052.1 GCA_015487495.1 Thiomicrorhabdus sp. | reverse complement strand
TGGATAAATGGCTTACGGTTTGTTGTTTGAAGAGCGCTTGCCACTCTTGTTGTGTTCTATTTTTCATTATTAACTCCCATGTTGGTTGATGGGGGTTAGTTTAATGAATGGGTTTGGGTTGGATAGGTGGCTTTGGCCGGACGCTTACAAACAAACTTGGTTTCTATCCGTACACAATACCATCACAAATTTCTTCCCCCCTTACATTAAAAAAGCCACGTTATTTAAAAAATAACGTGGCTTTTTTAACACTGAAAAATAAAATTTAATTAATCCGTGCGACTGGTCACTTCCAATAAATGGTATCCAAACTGGGTTTTAACTGGGCCTTCCACTGAGCCAATCTCTGCACTAAACACCACTTTATCAAACTCAGGCACCATCATTCCAGGACCAAACTGTCCGAGGTCTCCGCCACTTTTTCCAGAAGGACAATTTGAGTGCTCTTTTGCAACGTCAGCAAAATCCGTCCCATTATTAATCTGTTCCTTTAATTCATTACATTTTTCTTCAGTATCAACCAAAATGTGACGTGCTGTTGCTACAGTCATAAAGCGTTCCTTTTTTAAATTGTAACTACTCGCTGAATAATTACTCGATTACATTAGCGTTCAAATAACATAATAAGGGTGTAATTAGTATATTCAAGCGTCTTATCAAGAATATTTCAAAAAAAACAAATATTTCCCCCCTAGTCAAATCATTCACAAAACACGTAACTTGATAATTCCTGTTTAATTCACAAAGCATCCTTTATAATAGCCCTCATGAAAACAGACAGCATTTCCCCTAACCAATACGCCTCAATCCCTATGCAATCCGTAGGCCCTTTTAAACTCATTGGCGATGTCGAAGCAGATGATTTGATGGTGCCAATGGCCACCTACGAATCTCCTCTTTGGCCATCCGTTGCACGAGGAGCACGTGTTGCCGCTCATTCTGGCGGAATTCGAGTTACGGTTGTGGATGAACGCATGACTCGTTCTATATTACTCGAAGCCCCTAATGCCAGCATTGCCACACGCCACTTACGCCACATCGAATCAAGACAAGCAGAGTTACAAACCATTGTGGCCCAAAGTAGCCGTTTTGCAAAATTGTTAAAGACACATTTTCAGGTGGTCGGCAATTTGATTTACCTCCGTTTCGAATTTAATACCGGAGATGCATCAGGCCACAATATGGCAACAAATGCCGCAGATCGTCTCATCCCCTGGTTACTGAAACACTACCCCGAACTAAAATACGTTTCAATTTCAGCCAACTATTGTACGGATAAAAAAGTCTCTGCTGTTAATGGTATTTTAGGCCGAGGAAAATACGTCATCTGTGAAACCACAATTCCACGTAAATTCTGCAAACGCTTTTTAAAAACCACCCCTGAAGCACTGGTTGACTTACATATAAAAAAAAATCTAATTGGTAGCATTGTTTCAGGTGGGTTACGCACTGCCAATGCCCATGTTGCCAACATGTTACTTGGGTTTTATTTAGCAACGGGGCAAGATGCTGCCAATATTGTAGAAGGGTCTCAGGCCATCAACCATGCCGAAGTCACCAATAATGGAGATCTGTATTTTTCCACCACTCTTCCCAACCTTATTGTCGGCACTGTTGGCAATGGCAAAGGACTTGATTTTGTTTTAAACAACCTAAAACAACTTGGATGCACCCAAAAAAACGTTGCACCTGGTGTGAATGCCCGTCGCCTTGCTTGCATCGCCGGTGCAACGGCTTTTTGTGGCGAATTATCTCTACTGGCAGCACAAACCAACCCGGGCGAACTCATGACAACCCACTTAAAGCTTGAGCGCGATTAACGCATGTCTAGCTCCAAACAAATTACACAGCGTAAGCAAGACCACATTGATACGATCTTACGGGATACGGATATTGAGCGTCATCAAAGTGGTTTTTCTGAATTACGCTTAATGAACCGTGGCCTACCCGAGTGTAACCTTAACCAGATTAACACCCAAACCACCTTTCTCCATAAACCTTTGTCATTTCCATTTTTAATTGCCTCAATGACAGGGGGAGCAGCCCAAAATCTGGGACGCATCAATCGCCACTTAGCAGAAGCAGCTGAAACTTGCCAAGTACCGATGGCCGTAGGCTCACAACGCACCATGATATTGGATACAGCGGCCAAACAGACCTTTGAATTGCGACAATACGCCCCTACCACCCCCTTAATAGCCAACTTAGGTGCCGTACAACTGAATTATGGCTTTGGTGAAGACGAAGCGCGACGTGCTATTGATGTGCTAGAGGCTAATGCACTCTACCTTCACCTAAACCCATTACAAGAAACCATTCAACCCGAAGGGGACACCAATTTTGCCAATTTAGCTGAAAAAATTCACCAATTAGCCAATAAAATTGAGGTTCCCATTATCTTAAAAGAAGTAGGCGCCGGGCTCTCCCCTAAAGACATCAAGCTGGGTCTGCAAGCAGGCATTCAATACTTTGACCTAGCTGGTCGTGGTGGCACCTCTTGGAGCCGAATAGAAGCTCATCGTGCCGATAATCCACTGGGGTTCACTTTTCAAGACTGGGGACTCACCACCCTTGAAGCCCTTAAAATGAGTCACCCTCACCAATCCAATGCGTTTTTTATTGCCAGTGGTGGCATACGAAACGGCATAGATATGGTAAAAGCTGTTATAATGGGCGGTCGTTTATGCGGGGTGGCTGCGCCTTTATTAGTACCTGCACTGGATTCCACTGTTCAAGTCATTAAAACCATTGAACAATTTAAACAAGAATTTACCACTGCACAATTTTTACTCGGAATCCAAAACGTAGATGATTTACACATGAACAACGCTTTAATCGTCCCAAAATTTTAGGGTAAAATAAAAAAGTGATTACACCATATTTAAACAGAAAGAATCCGCTCTAACGATGAAAATAGGTATCGATTTACTCCATTTTGCAACGGCAGACTACTACTTGGGTTTAGACACCTTTGCGACCGAAAAGCACCTTGATGTAGACAAATTCTATATTGGTATAGGGCAAGAAAAGATGTCCATCTCTCCGCCTGACGAAGATGTCGTTACACTTGCAGCCAAAGCCGCTGCCCCTATTTTAGATCAAATAGACGCTAATGAAATCAGTGCCATTCTGTTTGCAACCGAAACCGGTGTCGATCAATCCAAGTCTGCTGGAGTGTTTCTACACGGGCTGCTCAACCTCTCCAAACACTGCCGAGTTATTGAATTTAAACACGCCTGTTATGCAGGAGCAGCGGCCTTACAGATGGCCACTACAATGGTTAGGGCCAACCCTAAAGAAAAGGTGCTTGTCATTGCAGCGGATATTGCCAAATATGACATTGACTCATCTGGTGAAGCCACACAAGGCTGTGGCGCCGTTGCCATGCTGGTCACCGCTTCCCCACGAATTATTATGATTGAACCTGGATCAGGCTACTTTACTGACGATGTCATGGACTTTTGGCGTCCTAACCAACGTACCACCGCTTTAGTCGATGGAAAATACTCCACCAAGGTTTACCTAAGTAGCTTAAAGCAAACATGGGATCATTTTACCGAGCAAACGGGACGAACCTTTGAAGATATTGACTATTTCTGCTATCACATCCCTTTTACTAAAATGGCTGAAAAAGCACACCAGACACTGGTTCGAAAAGTGGGAGCCACTTTAACACCCGCTGAATTTGAAGCACAAACCGTTCCCAGCCAGTTTTATAACCGAATTGTCGGAAACAGCTACAGTGCCTCTTTATTTATGAGTTTTATTTCATTACTCGATCACATTGAAAGCAACATTGAAAACAAACGAATCAGTTTTTTTAGCTATGGTTCAGGTTGTGTGGCCGAATTTTTTACTGGTATTATGCAACCTGGCTATCAATCGGTATTAATGACCGCCGAACACAAACAAAAAATTGCACAACGCACCGCCTTAACCTATGCACAATACCTTGAGTTTTATTATCAAGCCGAACAACTTGAAGAAAATATTGTGTATGAACCTAAAAACCGTGGGGCCTACCGTTTAGCAGGCATTGAGAACTACAAGCGTTATTACCAAAAAAACAAGCCTGAGTCCTAACACCTTCGGAGCTTAGGAACACATACGGAATCCCTTTGCACTGATGAAAACACTCTGCTCAGTTCCAGCCAAGCTCATCCTTTCCGGAGAACATGCCGTTGTGTACCAATGCCCCGCATTAAGCATGGCTATCAACCTGACCACGCAATGCCAAATAGATTTTGACCCAGAGCTTCCCGCTCAACTAACCATTGAACTCTGTGACTTTAACCTGATAACCACTCTCTCCTTTAAAGCATACCGACAACAAGCCCGTGCGATTGAACAACGCTATCAACAATTTAAACGCACACCAAAAACACTCAATATCCAACAGGTGCTAACCCAGCCCATTGACCTTATTTTAACCACGCTCTATCATGCCGAAACCCAATGTACAATGAAAACAGGGCATTGGCATATTCGTATTCAATCTCAAGTGCCGATTGGGCGAGGGTTAGGCAGTTCAGCAGCAGTGATTTTAAGCCTACTTGGTTCTTTTATGCGACAACACTCACAACGCCCCTCATCCGAGCAACTGCTTGTTCTGGCAAAAAAAATAGAACGTCGGCAACATGGTAATTCCAGTGGTATTGATCCAGCAACCTTACTGTATGCAGGGCTTTTAACATATCAAATCAATCACCCCATTCAGCCCATGACAATACACTCTTCCTTCTTGTCTGCTTGGCTCATTGACAGTGGTGCACCCGAAAGCTCAACCGGACAGTGCGTCATGTCCGTTAAACAACATCATCAACATGACAACCAATTATGGCAAGCTTTTACAAACACCACACAACATATTGCCCTAGCCATCAAACAACAAAAAATAAGCGATCTAAAACAATACCTGAATCATAATCAAACCCTCTTAACCCAAATCGGAGTGGTTCCTCCTACCATTCAATCCTTTATAACACAACTTCAAACTCGCTATCATGCTGGCGCAAAACTATGTGGGGCAGGCAGCTTATCAGGGAATCATGCCGGTGCCATTTTATGTTTCAGTGAACAAGCCCCATTTGAACTGTGCGATACTTACGGCTACACCTGCCAACCCATCACACTACAAACACAAGGGCTTATCTGTGAAACCATCTAAATCCTCTCAAACCTCAATACCAAAACAAGGCACAGGATTACAATGGCACAGTCAAGCTCCTGCCAACACCATCATTTTAGGAGAGCACAGCGTCGTATATGGACACCCTGCACTGGCCTGTGCATTGGATCAATGGATTCATATTGACTGGCAAGCACGCTCAGACAAACGCATTTGCATTACCTCAGCCCTAGCCAACTTTCAAACCGATATTGAAACCCTTGAAACCCATCCTGAATTGCAATTTGTAATCAAGGCATTACAAGCTTTTCAAACAGAGCTTGCTTTCGGACTCAATATTACCATTCACAGCGAATTTTCTTCCACAATTGGACTGGGAAGTTCCGCCGCAGTACTGGCTGCCATGCTAGATGGCCTCAATACTCTGACTCAAAAAAATTTCCCCCCCCTTGCCCTTTTTGAAATCGGGCTCGCCATTATTATTGAGATTCAAGGCCGTGGCTCGGGTACTGATCTGGCTGCAAGCTTAACAGGTGGTATTCTCTATTTTGAACCTAGCACTCACCATTCAAAACAAAGCAAACAAAAACACCCCAAACTAACCTCATTGCCACTCACCTTGCCCCTGTGCCTTTTTTATGCTGGCTACAAAACCCCCACCTCAGAGGTACTGGAGTTTGTGGCACAACAATGGCAAACTCGTCCCAAGGCTTTAAATGCACTCTATCAAAGCATGGGCGAGACAACACAACGCGCCTTTAATCTCCTACAAACCCTTGTACAACTCACTCAAACATCAAAAACCACGCCCGATTTAATACAACCTGAATCTTCTTTAACAAAAACTTCTGCAAGGGGGGGAGAAATTTTTTCCATGTTTTACCAAAGTTTGCACACGTATCAACACCTGATGGAAACACTTGGAGTCAGTGACCCCATATTGCAACAGCTAATACAATATCTAAACCAATGCCCCAATATTCATGCAGCTAAAATATCCGGTTCAGGTTTGGGAGACTGTGTTTTGGGAATCGGCTCTCTCAAAAATTGCCCCCCCACTGCTCAGCACTTTTTGCAAAACTACCAACAACTGTCAATTCATATCACCCCAAACGGGGCCAGTACAACCATAAAATGAGCTTGATTATGACCACAACCACTCTTAAGCAGCAAGTATTTGTTCATCATGTTATTGAACACCAATTACCACACAATAATCGACTGATTACAACTCAAGAATACGGTATTGGCCAAGCACCTGTAAATATCGCCCTTAGTAAATACTGGGGAAAACGCGATGCCACTCTCAACCTTCCCATGAATAGTAGCGTCTCCATTAGTTTGCCCGACTTAGGTACAAAAACCACCATTTGCATCACCTCAACCCAACAAGATGCCATTTGGCTGAACAACGAATTACTCTCAAATAATCACCCTTTTTGCATTCGCTTAACCGCCTTTTTAAACTTTTTTAGACCTCCTAACAGCGCCTTTCAGGTTCACACCACAAATACGGTTCCCACCGCAGCCGGACTCGCTTCTTCCGCCTCTGGCTATGCCGCTTTGGTATTGGCATTAAATGATCTGTTTCAATGGCAACTTAGCACACAAAAACTTTCCCTGCTGGCTCGACTTGGCAGTGGCAGCGCCAGCCGTTCACTCTACTCTGGTTTTGCCATCTGGCACAGAGGGCAACAAGACAACGGCCTAGACAGCTACGCCGAACCTATTGACACCCAGTGGCCTGAATTATGTATTGGGTTAATCAAAATAAATGTTCAGCAAAAACCCATCAGCTCCACAACAGGAATGCAAAATACCGTCAACACCTGCGATCTGTATCAAGCTTGGCCACAGCAAGCTGAAAAAAACATGCAAACTATTTTAGAAGCAATTTACATAAATGACTTTGAAAAACTGGGAGAAACGGTCGAACACAATGCACTCAGTATGCACGCCACCATGATGGCAACTTGGCCACCCATTGTTTACTGGCAACCCGAATCCCTAGCCGCCATGCAAACTGTTTGGCTACTCAGACAACAAGGCATTTTGGTGTATTTTACAATGGACGCAGGACCTAATTTAAAGCTACTGTTTCCAGAAACAGAAAAGCCTGCAATTATGCAGGCTTTTGGCGACATACAAATCATTATGCCTTTTAATAAAAACTGATCAACGATGTAAAATAATCTCATTTTTTTACAATGGCTCTGAAACAGAGCCATTTTGCAGAGTAACAAGTGTCATGCTGAATCGTTACATTTTGAAATCATTTTTTAGGCAATAAAAAAGCCAGACTTCATTCCCTGTTAAAGAGATTGATAATCTGGCTTTAGAATGTGGTAGCGGGGACAGGATTTGAACCTATGACCTTCGGGTTATGAGCCCGACGAGCTACCAAGCTGCTCCACCCCGCGACAATATAAGATT
>WFPP01000051.1 GCA_015487495.1 Thiomicrorhabdus sp. | reverse complement strand
TGGATAAATGGCTTACGGTTTGTTGTTTGAAGAGCGCTTGCCACTCTTGTTGTGTTCTATTTTTCATTATTAACTCCCATGTTGGTTGATGGGGGTTAGTTTAATGAATGGGTTTGGGTTGGATAGGTGGCTTTGGCCGGACGCTTACAAATAATTAAACCTGCCAATCAATCTCATCTTTTCCGTGCTGTTTTAGGTAGGCATTGGTTTTGGAAAAAGGCTGGCTACCAAAAAAACCGCGATAGGCGGAGAGTGGGGAGGGGTGTGGGCTTTCGAGTACCAGATGTTTTTGGCGGTCGATGAGCTTGCCTTTCTTTTGAGCGTAAGCCCCCCATAGGATAAAAACACTGTGTTCTGTTTGGGTATTAACTGCTTGAATAATCGCGTCTGTAAATTTCTCCCAGCCTTTATTTTGATGGGCATTGGCGTTGCCAGCTTCTACGGTTAAAACGGCGTTTAATAGTAATACCCCTTGCTCTGTCCAAGGTTGTAAATATCCTGTGTGCGAATTGTCGATACCAACATCACTTAACAGTTCTTTATTGATATTGAGCAACGATTTGGGTAACGGTTTTACCTCGGGTAAGACTGAAAAGCACAGTCCGTGTGCATGACCTATCGTTGGGTAGGGGTCTTGCCCTAATATAACAACTTTAACCTGATTTAATGGGGTGCTGTTTAGCGCATTAAATCGTTGTTTAGGGGGGGGAAGAATTTTTTTGCCTTCCTGTTCTTCTTGTTCTAAGAAGGCACTTAATGCCTGAATATAAGGTTGATTCAGTTCATTGTGTAGTGTGTTCTGCCAGTTGGCATTGAGGGAGTCAAATAGCATGAGTGTGTTCTTTTTTTAGCCATTACGGTGAAAGTCTTTGAATGCACCATTGGGTGGCATTTTCATTGGGGGTGTAAATAAAGCGGTCATGCAGGCGGTTGGGGCGACCTTGCCAAAATTCGAATTTATTGGGGCGCAAGCAGTAACCGCCCCAATGTTTGGGGTGTGGAATGGGTTGGTTTTGGTATTTTTCGGCGTTTTGGGCAAAGGTGTTTTCCAGTGTTTTTCGGTTGGCTACTTCTTTACTTTGCACGGAGCTGAGTGCGGCCAGTTGGCTGTCTCTAGGGCGCGATTCAAAGTAGGATTTTGAGGTGGCTTTGCTGACTTTAATCAGTTCACCTTCAATACGAACTTGTCGGTCGAGTTCGGGCCAAAAAAACAGAAGGGCTGCTTTGGGGTTGTGTTGTATTTCGTGCCCTTTGTCGCTGTCGTAATGAGTGTAAAAAATAAAGCCCGTTGTGGTGGTCTCTTTGAGTAGGACGATTCGGTTATGTGGCTGTCCTGCACGGTCTACGGTCGCGAGTGACATGGCGGTGGCATCTTGAATAGAGCTGTTTAATGCGTCTTGCATCCAGTGTGAGAATTGCACAAACGGGGATGCGTTGAGCTGTGTTTTACTTAAGCCGGGTGCATCATAGTCACGGCGTTCGTTTTGGTAGTCTCGATTTGGCATAATTATATGATATGATTCTGAGTTAATAACCTCTTCATTCTATCATTAGGAGTTTTCTTTGTGAGTGAAAACTACAACGCATCTGAAATTGAAGTTTTAACAGGCTTGGATCCCGTTCGAAAACGCCCAGGTATGTATACCGATACCTCACGCCCCAACCACCTTGCTCAAGAAGTCATTGATAACAGTGTGGATGAAGCGATTGCGGGATTTGCCAGTGAAATTACCGTCACGCATTATGCCGATGGGTCGGTGAGTGTGCTGGATAATGGACGAGGAATGCCGGTGGACATTCACCCAGAAGAAGGGGTGTCTGGTGTGGAAGTGATTATGACCCGCTTGCATGCGGGGGGGAAATTTTCGAATAAAGCGTACCAGTTTTCAGGTGGCTTGCATGGCGTGGGAATTTCGGTGGTGAATGCGTTGTCGAAAAAAGTGGAAATTCAAATTCGTCGAGACAGCAAACTGCATTCGATTGTCTTTGAAAACGGCAATTTATCCGAACCATTAACCGTTATTGGCAAGGTAGGCAAGCGTAATACGGGTACATTTTTACGCTTTTGGCCAGATGCACAATTTTTTGACTCACCTAAATACGCTTTAACCCGTCTAAAATACTTGCTGAGAGCCAAAGCGGTGTTAAGCCCAGGGTTAAAAATGACCTTTATTGATGAGGTCTCGAAAGAAAAAATGGTGTGGTGCTTTAAAGAAGGGCTAAAAGATTATTTAAACGAAGCGTTGGATGGAGTGGAACGGTTGCCTTTGGAAGGGTTTATTGGCGAAAGCCATGCGGAGAATGAAGGGGTAGAATGGGCGATTGCATGGTTGGTAGAACCGAGTGAATCCCTAATGGAAAGCTACGTTAATTTAATTCCAACCCCACAAGGCGGTACGCATGTAAATGGATTACGGGCAGGCGCTACCGATGCCATTCGAGAGTTTTGTGAGTTTCGTAACTTAATTCCCAGAGGGGTAAAAATTACGCCTGAAGACGCTTGGTTAAATGTGGCGTTTGTGTTGTCGGCTAAATTGCGAGAACCCCAGTTTGCAGGGCAAACCAAAGAACGCCTTTCTTCTCGTGAATGTGTGCCGTTTATTTCGGGCGTGGTAAAAGATGCGTTGAGTTTATGGTTAAACCAGCATACCGAAGTGGCCGAAAAAATTGCAGAGATGGTGATTCAAAACGCCTCAACACGCAGTAAAAAAGCCAAAAAAATTACCCGTAAAAAAATCACGTCTGGCCCGGCTTTACCTGGAAAACTTGCCGATTGCACCGAGGTGGACTTAACTCGAACCGAGTTGTTTTTGGTGGAAGGGGATTCGGCAGGCGGTTCGGCCAAGCAAGCACGAGATAAAAATTTTCAGGCCATTATGCCGTTACGAGGAAAAATATTAAATACGTGGGAGGTCGATTCGGGTCAAGTGTTGGCCTCGCAAGAGATTCACGATATCAGTGTGGCGATTGGCGTTGATCCTGGTTCGGAAGACATGGGGGGATTACGTTATGGAAAAATCTGTATTTTGGCGGATGCCGACTCGGATGGCTTGCACATTGCCACCCTGATTTGCGCGTTGTTTGTAAAACACTTTCCCTCTCTGGTTGAGGCGGGGCATATTTATGTGGCGATGCCACCGTTATACCGAATTGATGTGGGTAAAAAGATTTTTTATGCACTGGACGAGCCAGAACGCCAAGGAATTTTAGATCGCATCAGTGCTGAAAAAATGCCTGGTAAAGTAGCGGTAACCCGCTTTAAGGGGTTGGGTGAAATGAATCCTGCGCAATTAAGAGAGACCACGATGTTGCCACAAAGCCGACGGTTAATTCAGTTGCAATTGAATGATATTGCAGGCGATTCGGAAATGATGGATAAATTACTGGCTAAAAAACGTTCAGGCGACCGTAAGATATGGCTGGAAGATAAAGGCGATTTGGCGGACGTTTAAAATTTTCCCCCCCTATCCTAGCATCTTGAATTTGGCACCTTAAATGAGTGTTTTAAATTGAGATGTTAAGAAGAGGGGACAAGGTGAATGGAACTCGTTAAAAAGAGAGTCCTTAGGAGTAGAGCTTTAGAACCGTGCATGATAGCTGGTAAAGCTTTTGATGACCAGTTCTTCATGCGTGTTCAGTTTGCTAAATTCAATCCCAATCAAATATTGGTTTTGAACTTTTGAAAAACAGGCAATTTTAGACTGGATAGAAAGCTCACTTTCATTATCGTAATTGGGCAAGCTAAAATGAAGGGTAATGATCTCACCAATGCTCAGATCTTCGTTGCATAAAATGCCTGCGCCACAAATTGAGATATTAAGTAATTTAGCACGGATAGGGGAGTCTGAACGAGGTGTATTAAGTATCGCTGAACGGTTGATGGAAACACGTTCTGAGCAACGTTGTTCTGCTTGGGGCGTAAAATCAGTCATTTTTCATTCCTAACGGCATGGGGTTAAGTAACGGTTTAGAGGGTCTCTTTTTGCAAAGTGTTCGACCTGTTACCAGTTTGCTTGTGTTTTTATCGGCTAGAGTAACACCTTTTAAAACAAGTATCAAAAGCCCTTTTGTAGGTGAAAGGGATTTTAAATGATTATGATTCGCTCATGATTCAATCATGATTCAAGTTAGGGGAGAACGTTTGTGTCACAACAGTTCATAAATTATGAAGGGATTGAACAAAAAAGCGTTGCCGAGTTTACTGAAAAGGCGTATTTGGATTATGCCATGTATGTCATTTTGGACCGAGCATTGCCGCATATTGGAGACGGTTTAAAACCCGTGCAACGCCGTATTGTTTATGCGATGTCGGAGCTGGGGTTAAAGGCCTCTTCCAAGCATAAAAAATCAGCAAGAACTGTTGGCGATGTGTTGGGTAAATTTCATCCTCATGGTGACAGTGCCTGCTACGAAGCGATGGTGTTAATGGCACAAAATTTCTCTTTCCGCTATACCTTGGTGGATGGGCAGGGCAACTGGGGGTCAATGGATGACCCTAAATCGTTTGCCGCCATGCGCTATACTGAGGCTCGCCTTTCCAAATTCAGCCAGTTGTTGCTTGAAGAAACCGGTCAGGGAACGGTGGACTGGACCCCAAATTTTGATGGCACCTTACAAGAGCCTTTGGTGTTACCAGCACGTGTCCCTCATGTATTATTAAATGGAACATCGGGCATTGCGGTTGGCATGGCAACAGACATTCCACCCCATAATTTAAGGGAGGTGGTTGCAGGGTGTATTGCACTTTTAACCCAACCTAACTTATCAACGGAAGCGTTGATGGAATTTATTCCCGCACCTGACTACCCCAACTCGGCTCAAATTATTACCTCAAAAGAAGAGTTATTTAAGCTGTATGACACGGGGCACGGTTCCATTCGTCAAAGGGCACAATATCGTGTGGAAGAGGGCGTGAATGTCGTAATTGAAGCCCTGCCTTATCAAGTGTCGGGTTCAAAGATTTTGGAGCAGATTGCGGCGCAAATGCGGGCGAAGAAATTACCGATGGTGGTGGACTTGCGAGATGAGTCCGATCATGAAAACCCAGTGCGCTTTGTGGTAGAGTTGCGTTCCAAACGGGTGGATGTTGAAACCGCCATGTTGCACTTATTTGCCACCACCGACTTAGAAAAAAGTTACCGTGCTAACTTTAATGTGATTGGGTTGAATGGTCGCCCTCATGTTAAAAACTTGCGAACCATGCTCACCGAATGGCTAAGTTACCGAACCGAAACTGTACGTCGCCGTTTGCAATACCGACTGGATAAGGTGCTGGCACGGTTGCATATTTTGGACGGGATGTTAATTGCCTTCTTAAATATTGATGAAGTGATTGCCATTATTCGTGAGGAAGAAACCCCCAAAATAGAATTGATGGCACGTTTTAACTTATCGGATACTCAGGCCGAAGCGGTATTGGAACTTAAATTACGTCATTTGGCTCGTTTGGAAGAGATGCGTATTCGCACCGAACAGGCAGAGCTGGAGAGTGAGCGTAAAAAGTTAGAGCAAATTTTAGGCAGTGCCGCTCGTTTAAAAACATTGGTAAAAAAAGAGCTAAAAAAAGATGCCGATACCTTTGGCGATGAGCGTCGATCCCCCATTATGGTTGAAGCGCGTTCCGCGCAAGCAATGAGTGAACAGGATTTACTGCCTTCCGAAGCCATTACCGTGGTATTGTCTGAAAATGGCTGGGTACGCGCTGCCAAAGGGCATGACATTCATGGCGAGGCATTGGGGTATAAATCGGGCGATGCCTTTTGCTCTCAGGCCACAGGACAAAGTCGCCAAATGGCCGTATTTATAGATGATACGGGTCGAACTTACGCCTTACCAGCACACAGTTTGCCTTCGGCACGCTCACATGGCGAACCGCTTACTGGGCGTTTAAACCCGCCTGCGGGGGCAAACTTTAAGCAAGTGTTGCTGGGTCAACCAACGGATCAGGTGATTCTAGCCTCCAGTGCCGGCTTTGGTTTTGTGACAAAATTAAGTAACTTGTATGCCAAAAATAAAGCAGGTAAAGCATCCATTACCCTGCCTAAAGGCAGTTCGGTATTAACTGCGGTAAAAGCGGAAGCCGAACAGTGGGTGATGGTGGTGACCACCGAGCCTAGAATGTTGGTGTTTTCGATAGATGAGCTGCCGGTGTTAGCAAAAGGAAAGGGCAATAAGTTGATTCATATGCCTAGAGAGGAGTCTGTCAATGCCGTTTTTGCTTTTTCACCAGGCGAAAAAGTAGTGTTGAATGCGGGTAAATATCAAAAAGTATTTGGGCCAACGGCCATTGAAGAAGCGTTTGCGAGCCGAGGGAAAAGAGGCGTGGCCCTTCCCAGAACCTTGAAAAAAGTACTGAATATTCAAATATCAGAATAAATAGCAGACATTGGTATGGCTATTGCTTCATTCTTGCAGTAGTCTGTTTTGCCAAGATATTGTCGGTTAAAACAGCCTTTTTGATGTGCTTATCGCAGTTGGATAGCCTTAAATCTAAAAATAAGTGAAAAAATATGTTTGCTAAGCCTATTGGTATTCTTGTTATAACGCTCAGTTTTTTTGGTGGCTTCTTGTTGATGGGAGGCAACCTGCTTTCATTGTGGCACCCCTCCGAATTAGTGGTTATTTTAGGCTTGGCTTTAGGAACGTTTTTAGCGTCAACCCCTGTTTATATTTGGTGGCGTAGCTTTTACTTTCTGGGTCGTTATTTTTCGGGTGAAAAGGTAACAAGGTCATTGTATTCAGATACCCTTGGGCTATTAAATGAGTTGGCGCGTTTGTCTCGTTCATCAGGCGTTCTGGCATTGGAAAAGCACATTGTAAGCCCTGAAACCAGTGCTATTTTCAAGCAATACCCTGCTGTTTTAAAACATAAAGATTTAAAAAAGTTTATTATTGATAACTTCAGCTATCTGCTTTTAAATCCTCCCAAAAGCCAAAAATTTGACGAATATCTGGAAGATCAAATCCATGATATTGTGACCTCAATGGGCGAAGTACCTAAGGCGGTTGGAAAGGTGGCCGACTGGTTACCCGGTTTTGGTATTGTGGCGGCTGTGTTAGGCGTGATTTTAACCATGGAGCTGTTGGGTGGCGATATGGATGTGGCCAAAATAGGAACGGCAATTGGTGCCGCCCTGGTAGGAACCTTAACAGGTGTGTTTATGGCATTTGCTGTATTGGCTCCGTTTGTTCATGCGATGGAAGTGATGATTCGTCAAGACGCGGCTTTATTGGATATGACATCGGCTTTTATGTCGGCCTTTGCCAATGGTGTTTCGCCTAATATTGCTTTAGAGATTGGTCGACAACGTATTCCACCTGACTTCGAAATTCCCAGAGAGTTGTAATATGGTTTGGATGATAGGTCGTTTTCCAATAGAAGGGCTTGAGTAATGCCCCGCCGACGTCGTGGTCATGATGAAGGGGCGCATGGGGGTGCATGGAAAATTGCATTAGCTGATTTAATGACGGTGTTAATGGTGTTTTTTTTGGTCATGTGGCTAATGGCTGTCGTCGATCCAAAAGAGCGGGATGCTTTTGTTCAGAGCATATCGGGTGAACCCGTTGAAAGTGGTGACATTCCCATATTGGATAGCGTGCCACCCCAAGCAGAGGTGGTTCAGCTTGATTTAAAGCCCCCCGCATCAAAAGCAGAAATTGAAGCGGCAATGAAAGAGATCAGTCCAAAAGATATTAACATTGAAGATACGCCTGAATACACGCGTATTACCTTAAAATCCGATAGTTTTTTTGAAAGTGCACGTGCCACCATTAATGATAAGACTCGGGCACAACTTGAAAAACTGGGTGAAACCCTGGCAGGGCGAGGGCAGTATATCAGCATTACCGGCTATACCGATAACTTGCCCATTAATAACTTTCAATTTCCATCTAACTGGGAGCTCTCCGCTGCTCGTGCCGCCACCGTTGCTCGTACCTTTATTGACATGGAAGTCGATCCTAGACTGATTACCATTGAAGGCAAGGCCGACAATGATGCGGTTGCATCCAATAAAACGGCGTATGGTCGGTCATTAAACCGTCGCGTGGTGATTCTTATTGATAAAGTTACCCCAGTGTCATTTGACTAGGAGCTTGTTGGATTCCTAGCCTCTAACTCTTTCTATTAAATCCAAGCCTTACTTGAGATGGGTACGTTATCAATATGTTTATCAATGGCTTTTATCACATTGGAATGGAGCGGTAAGTTGGTTTTTTCTTTTTGCCAATGCTCATGGAAAAGAGCCACCGTTTCAATGGCAGTATCCAATACGACCTTTTCAGGTATTAAGGCTTTGGCGGCGAGGTGTTTTAGCTCATCGAATGTAAATTCATCAAAACGTTTTGTTCGACTAAAATTGAGCGCAACGTTATCCTCTTTGAGGTACGGGATAGTTGAGACAAAATCATAGGCAGGAGAGAGCGTTGCATTTCGTTTATCTGGATAGATAAGTGACCAGTTTTTAAGGTGCATATCGGCATTGCCAATCAGTGTATTAAACACAAGTCTGCGAATAAATTCTGAAATAGCTTTTTCGTCGCTTTCAGCGCCAATAACGTGTGCAATATTGGCTGCGCTTGCTTTTATATATTTATCTTTTGGGTAAACGTCAAAAACTTGCGCAAAGTCTTCAATATGAACAGTGCTTCCATCCTCAAGGCGGTCAAAGCGTTTTATGGCAAAGGCTTTCCCTTGCATTTCGCCAATACCAGCAGGGAGGTTTTCAATCTCTTTTACATCAATTAAATGAATGGAGGGAACGTCTATTCCAACACGCCGTGCGAGTTCCATCATGGAATATTCGTTTTCTGGTACACCTGCAAATCTTGCCGATGGTAATTTGACAATCCATGACCCTCCCATTCCTTTCGCTGGAATGGTTAAGCCTCCGCTGGCTTTGCTGATGGCAGAAAATTTAAGTTGTACTCCCGCCAGTGAAAAGCGAAGTGCATCATCAATAGGGGTATTTTGTTCTTCATTTTTTCCTGCTCTTTCATCCAGTTCACTTGACCCTCTTTCACCTTCATTTGGCATCACCGTCATTGCACCGGGTAAGTCCATTCCTAATGCCCAGAGTAAGAAGAACTCTCTTTCGGATTTTACGCCTGCACGCTTGGATAAATATTCACGCAAATGCCCTTCTGGTAGCAGGTTAGAAAAATACGGCATTAATGCGGTTTGTGTTGGCTTAAATTCGGTAATCAATTGACCAAATGAATCTTTAAAACGTAAGCCTA
>WFPP01000050.1 GCA_015487495.1 Thiomicrorhabdus sp. | reverse complement strand
TGGTCACTGAGTTGCCATCTACGCTGGTAACGGTGGTAACATCTGCTCCAATTGTGTCTGCTCCTGCGCCGGTTGTCATGACGTTACCCGTTACTGGATCAACGTCATCTTCGGTAATGCTGTTCACATCGTCTTTGGCTTCTGGGGCTGTGTCTGTAATCGCAATCTCGAGTGAACCATTGGTCGGTACACCTGTAATATCGGTGACGATGATGCCAATTGTATCTACCACAGGCTCGCCATTGACATGGGTCACGGCGACGGGATCAACTAGGTATTCATAGGTCAGTTCGCCGGTTGCTGGATCATAACCAGTAATGGTCAGCGTGCCTTCGCCCGTGTCAATTGGGGTGCTTGGAATACCCGCTTCTAGGTCGGTTAGGTTAATTTCTTCCCCCCCTATGCTGACGGTGTCGATTCCAGCCTCGGCACTGATGGTGATGATACCACTAACTGGAGTGCTCGACCCTTCTTCAACGCTGTTATCAGCCGCGGTAGCGTTGCCATCGGTGTCTTCAACAACGATCACTGGCGCACTGTCGGTTTTTCCTTCTATGGTGATGGTTAACGTGGTTGCTGAATGATCACCATCGGCATCTGTAATAATATAATCAAACCTGTCATGAAATGACTCTCCATCATTCAACCTCTGAACATCTGGATTGCTGCTATCCAAAACATATTCGTAGCTACCATCAGGGTAGATAGTTAGGGTTCCATAGTCACCTGAAACAGTGACGGCTTCAGTACTAACAGAAACACCATCAATACTTGTCACAGTCGTTGCATCAGCCCCTAATAAATCGGCTCCTTGATTATTCGTTCCTGTAATAACATTACCACTTACTGTTGAATCATCCTCTGAAATTGCATTAACATCTGGAACAGCAATCGGTGCTGTATCTAAAATTTGAATATTCAAGCCTTCTGAAACTGGAGTCCCCGAAACATCCGTTAAAGTCACTGTAAAAGTGTCTTTTACAGTGTAATCACCAGCACTATGGTCATTCGTTAACCCATCTTCTTTAAACTCATAATTAATAACCCCAGTTGAGGCATCATACCCTGTTATAAACAGGTCTCCTTGAGAACCCGGAATGCTTACAGGTGCGCCTGGTGTCGCACCCGTCACTTCAACACCATTAATCGTAACACTCGCAACGCCTGCTTCAGCACCCACCGTTATTACACCACTTACCGTTGCTTGGCTCGCCTCTTCAACACTATTATCCGCTGGAGTAAGAGAGGCATCGGTATCTTCAATGGCAATAAATGGAGGCGCATCAGTCTGACCATGAATCACAATGGTTAAAACAGCGGTACTGGTATCATTGTCATCTGAAATAACATAAGTAAATGCATCCGAAAGCGTTTGGTTATCATTTAAAGATTGAACATCTGCATGACTATTGTTCAAGTAATAAACATAACTACCCGTTGCTCCAATTTCCAGACGACCATAATCACCTAAAATAACTGCCGGACCAGCATGACCAACCGCAACACCATCCACATTAACAACATAAGTCTGATCGACTACCAACCGATCTGCACCCTGATTCCCTGCACCCGTTCCCAAAATAACATTCCCAAAGACATTAATATCATCTTCATCAATATTATTAATATCATTAGAAGCTTGCAGCCCTTCATCTGGACGACCTATATCAATATCTTCCTCAAACCTTACACTCTGAGGGCCACTGGTAACATAACCTGCTGTCACCTCACCTTCTGCCGCAGTACGCTCAAAAACAGTACCTTCTTCTACGGCACTTCCAGGTTGTGCATCTCCTCCGGCAGCGGGCTCTTCAAGTTCATCAAAATTCCCTTCCAATACCATTTGTTGCAAGGTTGCAACATCAACAGCCGCTTCATCACTAGACAAAGTAGCACCAATCACATCTTCTCCTAGGCGAACACTGGAATCACGACCTAATATCAAAACTTCGCCATTGATTAACGTCAACATGACGTTAGCTGGAGATGAGGTCAATACAAGATCATTTTCAAAAACAACATCTCCTACCTCAAGAAGGCGCACTTCTTGTGTAACAGGATTAATGGCTCTAACAATACCCTCTAAACTTGAAACTTCACCAACAGCGATAGCAGACATAATTTAATACTCCTGAATATGGATAAATACGTTATTTAAGGAACCTCTGAATAAATCCCTTAAAGACTAACTTTTTTAATTGCTCTAAATAATAAAAGGATCTTCTCAACAAATCTACTGTACCTAAGGACAGTATTACCCAAAATAGTAGATATAATTTTATTTTTAATCATAAAACATGACCCAAAAGGGCGCCCTGTAAACCCAAAAAGCCTTTCGAAATCGAAAGGCTTTTTGGTAATAAACATCCAATAAAAACGCTAAAGCATTACTCCTTAATAACTTCAGCCTTTTCCAAAATAACAGGATAAACATATCCATAACCATAATCTTTTTCTAAAGCAATTATTCCTTTTAAAGCCACAATGTCTCCTACAGCAACCGTATCAGAACTGGTTACCGTTAAATCTGTTTTTGTACTATTGTCTCGAATATGAATCCAATTTACCCCTAAAATATTTGGCGTAAATTTAGTCACTTCTCCACGAACACGAATCGGCTTACCGCTTAACGCTTCTTTTTCCGCATAAATTTCAGCAATGTCTTTTCCACCCTCTATTTTTTTAATATTAACACTGACTTTACCCGTCGCTTCGGTCGCTTGTGTTTTAGCATGAGGCGCATTTGGCATTCCACCACTAGAGGCATGAGATAAACTCATCTTGGAAGACTTATCTGAGAGTGCACCACCTTCCGTAATAAAACCATCCACAAAATAGATTTTATCAAACGTTCGCTCTAGGCTTCGACTTTGAAAATTCGCAATCGGCATTTTCATTGAAAACCCTATTTTATCACCCACTTTAAACGTTGCTTCTGGCCCTGCTGCCCATACTTTTTTCCCATCCACATCAATCGCTACATAAGTATAACCCGCTGCAGCGATAATTTCTGCAACCGTTCCATGTATGCTAGAGACATCTACCTGTTCAGCATTAAATTCTTGATTTGCTAAATTTTCAGAAGGATTCGCGCTTACCGTGCCAACCATCCCTGTCGTCAATGCAAAAAAAGAAAGTCCGCCCAACACGGCCAAAAAAGAAGAATGTGTTTGTTTTGTCATCGTAAATTTACCCTTAAAATTAATAAAGCAACCCTATCATAGCACTTTCATAAATGACTTTGGTTGCTTAATTTGCTTAACCAAAAATAAGTAATTATACCCATTTAAATATTGTGGTTTTTTAAGCTTGCAATTTATTTTAAGAAATCTCGTGTAAAATAAAATGTGATCACCACCGGTTTCAAGGAAAGAACATGGCCAATCAAGCAAGATTTCAAGCGCTAAAACAACACTTACAGCACGTTATCGTAGGCCAAGAAGATCTTTTAGATAAAATGATCATTGCACTTTTAACCGGAGGACATATTTTATTAGAAGGGCCTCCTGGTCTTGCAAAAACCACTGCGGTTAAAGCTTTGGCCAATGGCATACATGCTCGCTTTCAACGCATTCAGTTTACCCCCGATCTTATGCCTGGCGATGTCATTGGTTCCGACGTTCTTGATATGAATACGGGGACACTCAACTTTGTAAAAGGCCCCATTTTTAATGACATAATACTTGCTGATGAAATTAATCGTGCACCTCCAAAGGTGCAATCTGCGCTATTAGAAGCAATGGCTGAAAAACAAGTCACCTCTAATGGACACACCCGAACACTTCCCGAACTTTTTTTAGTTATGGCCACGCAAAACCCACTCGAACAAAGTGGCACCTACCCTCTACCAGAAGCGCAACTGGATCGTTTTATGTTGCATTTAATTTTAAAGTATCCTTCAGAACAAGAAGAACTTGAGATTTTGCGCCGGGATCGGACACATGAATTGGGTCAGAATCATGAAAAACCTAGCCCTTTTTTAACTCCAGAGAATGTACTTCATGCTCGTAAAGAAATTGCACAACAACACATATCCGAACCTGTTGAACGCTATATCGTTGCTTTAATTTCAGCCACTCGAAAACTGGACACACTCGATGCTTGCCTCAAAGATATTTTAGAAGTGGGTGCCTCACCACGCGCCTCCATTGCCTTATTACATGCCACCAGTACTTACGCCTGGCTACAAGGGCGAGATTATGTAACACCCGATGATGTCATACACCTGCTACCAGACGTATTACGCCACCGCTTAATCATCAGCTTCAGTGGTCGAGCACAACAGTGGACGGCAAATAAACTGACTGAAAAACTTATTCAGCTTGTACCCGTCCCCCTCACTGGTTTTTAACCAAAAAACAGAGACGGACGACTCCATGATATTTTCCCTCCCTTTTTTACAACGGTTTAAACAAATCCTGACAACCACACTGTCTTCCGTTTTTTCCACCCTTTTATACCCAAACAAATACCAAAATGCATTACAACAAGATCGTACTCAACACCCTTTACTCTCCCCTGATGATGTAATGAAACTTGCAGATCAATTTTCACAACTTGGTACTCAAATAAGCACCAATACGCGGCCCAGCCAAGCTTTGCGTCAAGGCAATCAATACAGTCAATTTACAGGTTCAGGGCTAGAATACGAGGAAAGCCGACCTTATAAAGCCGGAGATGAAGTTCGTCGTATTAATTGGCCTCTCATGGCCAAAACAGGCAAAGCATACACCAAATATTTTTTAGAAGATCGCCAAGAAAACCACATTATTTTGCTCGATCACCGTCAAAGCATGCGCTTTGGCACACACAAACGACTTAAAGCCACACAAGCCACCCGTATAGCAGGTTATTTTGCATGGCTATCACAACAAAACAACACTCCTGTTATGGGAGTCCGTTTGGCAGAAAATCTAATAAAAACACCTATTTTTGAGGGATACCATAGCTACACACAATTAATGGAAACATTTATCCAGCCTTGCCCCCCCATTACACCCACAAGTAACAAACGCACAGACCCATCGTATTCTCAAGAATCTCTTTTAAATGACGTTTTACTGGATATGCTTCCTCATATTCCACCAGGATCACACCTCACCTTAATTAGTGATTTTCACGACTTAACCCCACAAACAACCGAAACGCTGATTACCCTGAAGCAAAAAACCACAATACAAGCCATCTGGATCCAAGATTCGGTAGAAATAAAACTACCCAATATTTACCCTTTAACATTACAATCTTTAAATACCGATCAAATCATAACCATTCAATCCAAAACACAACAAATGGCTTATCAAAACTGGTCACAGAGCTATCATAAAACCTTACAATCTTACTTAAAAAAAGCAGGCATCACCCCCCATTTAATTCAAGCAGATGCGCCCATTAATGCTTTTAGGTGCTTTTTATGAAACTCATTGATATAGAACCCCCTGCCATGCCTAATCTTTCCTGGTTTCAAAACAGTGATCATCTAATTTTGTTAGGAACCTTAGGTGCGTTAGCATTCATCATGCTTTTCACCATCCTCTTACTTAAAACTCGTCATCGCCTCACCAAAACCTCAAAACTGGGTTTACAACTCCAGAAACTACATACTCAAATTTCATCCAGCCAATCCAATGTGTCACCACAACAACGGTGGCAACTGTATCAAACAGGATTAGAGCTTAAAGCGCTTATTACCACCCATTCATCAGCAAAATACCCAGCCAGTTCTCATCACACACACCCGACCCTTGGCATGCTTAACACACTGCTTAATCAAATGGAACCCCTGTGTTTTTCAACACAACCCGTTTCACGTGAAACGTATTTACAACTTCTTTTACAACTTCAGCGTCTACTTGAACAACACTCATACCATCGTCACTCCCTTAAACACCTCCTAACAAGCGTTCACTCCTAATGGATACCTGGTTACTCAATTTTTTTCAGTTAAACAACCTTACCTTTGCACACCCTTTTTGGCTTTGGGGGATTTTTTTGTGGCCTGCTTTATGGTTATTGAACACACTCATAACAGCTAAAACAAAGACACCGTATGATGATTTAACACAACAAAGCAACGCCAGCCAACTCATTGTTAAACATGCACTGATTCATAAAATACAATGGCATGTAGCCCAACAAACAGAAGAAACGCCACAAACTTCATTTTTAAAAATCGCATTAACTCTCTTGCGAGGCATTATCCTTATCAGCCTTGCAATCACCTTGGCACAACCTGAAAAAATTCAAATTTCTCCCCCCCTTACCCAACAAAAAACGGTGCGAGACATTGTTTTTGTCATCGAAAGCTCCGCTTCACTTTTATTGCCAGACTATCAAATAAAAGGCCAGCCCGAAAGCCGAATGAACGTAGTTAAATCCGTATTAGATCAATTTGTGTCAGAATTAACAGGCAACCGTTTTGGCTTAATTATTTATGCCGATAACGCCTATACCCTTATGCCCCTAACCAGTGACCAAACCGCAACACGATTAAACTTAAAACGCTTAAAACCTTATTTGGCAGGCCGGCTAGATACCGCAATGGGGGAAGCTCTAGGGTTAGCATTAAAACAAACTGACGCCCGTCTACAACGCAATCACCCAAACGACTCTCAACCCTTAAAGCGAATCCTTGTTCTTATTAGTGATGGGCTAAGCAAACCCAGTCGCCTTCCCATTACAGAAGCCATTAATTATGCTCAAACAATCAATGTCCCCATTTACACTATTGGTATCGGCTCCAGCCACAACCGTTCTGACCAACGTCAATACACAGGGCTACTTTATCAGCCTCTCGAATCGCATTCACTCAAACAAATTGCTACCAACACTCACGCCCAATACTTTCAAGTAGGGGGTCGTGAAGATTTAAACACCGTTTTACAAAAAATTAATAACGCCGAAGGAGTGCCTTTTGAAGCACCTTTCAAAACCCCACAGCACCGATCACTTTATCAATGGCCCTTACAAATTGGGCTAATTGCACTTGGGGTCTATTTACTGCTTAGAACACGTTTTGCCTATAACAAACAAAAGAAAACAAACCTCCATGAAAGCCCAAACAAAAAGCCTCTATAAGGAAAGATACCTGTGGATCTATTAACCCAGCTATTATCTGGTAACTTGCACTGGCGTAATGCCACATGGTTATGGGCACTTGTGCTACCCATATTGCTTTGGATATTTAATCGCCTGGCACAAGCCAAGCAACAACAAAGATACGCCGACTCACACCTATGGCCCTGGGTAAAAGCCTCATCACCAAGTCATGATATTAAAAAATTCTCCCCCCCTAACGCCTCTCTTTTTAAATCCATCACTGTTTACTGGCCACAAACGCTGTGGCATATATGTTATTCACCCTCCCGCTTCATCACCTTCGCATGGTTCTGTTTGGTTATTGCAATGGCAGGGCCAAGAAGTTTAATTAATGCACCTGATCTACAAAGTAGAGCTGGAGTTGACGTACTGGTTTCTGTCGACTTATCGCAATCCATGAGCGCTGAAGACCGCTACCCAAATCGCTTTTTATTTGCCAAATCATTGATTGAATCCATGAACAACCAACTTGAAAAAAATGACCGTATTGCACTGCAAGCCTTTGCAGGACAAGCCCATATTGTGACCCCCCTAACCTATGACCGAACACTTTTTCAACATAACTTAAACCTATTAGAACCCAACTTGCTTCCACTACAAGGCAGCTGGATTGAACGAGCCATTATTAATGGTTTTGACCATCTCTCTGACACAGGAGGAAAAGCCAAAGTTATGGTTATGTTTACCAATGGTGCGCCTGAATTTCAGCAACCTGTCTCCTTACCCAAGGCCGAACAAAAATCCCCCTTTGCAACGCCACAGTCTCCTGCGCCAATCAAGCTTATTTTAGTCGGCATTGGGCAAACCACAGCCATTAACCTACCCGATCCAAACCATATAACAGGCAAGCTATACGTTAATGGCACTCTTGTGACCAGTCGTCTGGAAGAGAACCGTTTGAAAAAAATAGCACAACAACGACATGGGGTTTATTTACGAGCAGAATCCAGTCAACATTTTATGCAACAATTACTGCAAGAAATTACCCTGCCTGCTGCCAGTCGCCCTCAGCTCAATAACCCACTTATTTGGAAAGAGCATGCTCACCCATTTATTGTGGCAGGTTTTTTAACTTTACTTCTTGCATTCTATTTATTCCCTGTATTCAACCTGCTTAAAACCAAAACAAATCGACCAATCAACCAATTCACCTGGCTAACTGGAGGCTTAATTGCCTTACTGCTTTATAGCCCCCACACTCTACTTTATGCACAAATCACTCCTACCAGCGTTACACTACAGCAGGCCTATCAAGCTTATCAAACTCAAAATTATGCCTTGGCACAATCACTTTACAATCAAGTTCCTTCTTATCAAGGCCAATTTGGTGCTGGTGCATCCGCCTACCAATTAGGTGATATGGAGGCGGCGGTTCTCTATTTTCGACAAAGTAGCTGGCTGGCCCAACAAGATAAAGAGCGTGCCCGCGCACTTTTTAATTTAGGCAACAGTTACTATCAAGCCAATCTACTGGATTTTGCCATTGAGTCTTATAGGCAAGCTCTGGTTTACCAACCCGATTACCCCAAAGCCAGACACAACCTGACTCTTGCCAAACAAAAAAAACAATTACCACAAAAAAGCGCTCAACAAAAAGGGCAACAAGGTGAAGGAGAGGGCTCAAAAGGACAAGAAAACGAAGGCGCATTTTATGGAGGACAGAAACCCAATACCAGCCAATCACAAGAAGCAGGGTTTGGTTCCGACGGCGATGCTCCTGAAGGCACCCAGCAAGGTCGACACATTATTATTCCTAAAGAGGGAGACAGCACACTGTACCAACTCAATTCAGTTTCCCCCATTCAACCTATTCAAAACCGTGATTTTTCATCCCAACCTAATCAAGCCTTACAAACCAATCTCATTTTCATTCAACAAAAACAACAACATGCTGAACAATTTAAATACCAGTTACAACAATTAGAAGACAACCAAAAAAATTTATTAAAACGTGTATTTGAACGAGAGGCTGGATTTCATGCGCCACAAGAAAAACCGCATCCTATTCCAGGAATACAGCCATGGTAAAAAGAACAAACGAACAACGGATTAAAAAAATTTCCCCCCCCCTATCAGGATTGGGAATAGGGTTAAGTATATGGCTATTAATCTCACTCTGTATCACGGCATACCCCACCCATGTTTATGCACAGGAAAGCTCAAAAAAAAATAACACCATCCCCCTGTTTAAAGACTTTCAAGACCGTATCTACACCAGCATAAAACCAACCGATATCATGTTAGGAGAGAAGATAACCATTACAATTAAAGGAGAAAACTTAACGCCTTCCCTTGAAAAAATAGACTGGTCAACCATCAAGCAACACTTTGTCATTAATGATATTGATGTTGGATTTAATCGAATTAAAGTACGGTTGTACCCTTTAAGCACGGGCACTTTTCAACTTGAAGAACAACAAGCTGGCATCATTAAACTGCCCAAAACAACACTAAACGTCCAGCCCAATCCAAATGTATCCATTCAATGGCAACAACCAAATCACATGCTGTATGCCCACCAAACCTCTTACTGGAAAGCCACAGTATGGGTTAAAAACAGTGCCAATAAAATCGCATTTAAGCCACAAAACAATGCCGCTATGCCCAAAGTCACCCTTCACGTGCAACCTTTGGGCATACCCGCGTCACCCAATCAAGCCACACGATCAGGTAAAACAGAAACCTTTATCGCCAGCTATGAAATCAATACCTCAAACCAAACCATTCAACCCATAACCCTCTATTCACCAATGGTAGTCATCAAAAATCCATCCAATCAACGATGGTACTTTTTTGATCACTCTCTTACCGCTTCTGTACAACCACTCCCTAACTTTTTGCCTGCTACGGTTGCCGTTGGTCAACTTAACTGGGCACAGAATCCCCTATCCTTTTTACAAACCACAGGGCAACTCAATCATTGGGAAATTCAGCTAACAGGACAAGACATCCCCCCTCCTTACATGAAACACCTTGCCTACCAATTAGTTCAATACATTCCTGATACAACCAACATCGAGTGGCTATCTGAGTCTCAAAAACTCACCTCACAACTTACTCCTAACGGATTGCAAACCACTCTGAAACTGCAACTACCTTATCGAACCACACAATCAGGATGGGTCCATTTCCCCCCCCTTATGCTCAACTACTTTCACCCTGATACAGGAAAATTATATACATTAACCCTACCAGAACACACCTCTCTATCACTGCCAAACTGGCTTATTTGGATTGGAATATGGATTATTTTTCTCTGTACTCTCGCCCTAATATTCAATCTTTTGCAATGTCTTAAAAAAACCTGGCTACGTAGACAACTTACACAAGCCATTCAACAAGCCAATAACCCAAAAGCACTCTGGCAAACCCTGATTCATTGGCAACAACAAATGACTCAAAACACCCAACCCACTCCCTCGTTAAAACAATGGTACACACAACTTCTTCAAACACACACAAACAGCCATCTTGTGAAACAACTTGTTCAACAACTGAATACACAGCTATACGCCCCCCATAACCCCACTAAAGAACAGTGGGAAACCTTAAAACAAACAGCGGTTAAATGGAGTCGTCAAATGAAACAAAAGAGCAAAACACCCTGCATGTTCAATTTATACGGGGCTCTGCAAAATAGAAAAAAGAAAAGAAACCGTCAAACAGGAGAGTGACACAGCATTTAAATGGATTGCTTGACCCATTGAATAAAGCCACCTAACGCCATTGCACCCGAAACACGAGTCACTTCTTGGCCAGATTTAAAAATAGCCAACGTCGGAATAGAGCGGATATTAAATTGTCCTGCAATTTGTTGTTCAATCTCAGTATTCACTTTAACAAACCGTGCTTTGGGTTCAAGTTGTTTCGCTGCTTGCGAAAACACAGGAGCAAAACTTTTACAAGGCCCACACCAAGGTGCCCAAAAATCCACCACTAAAGGTTGATCACTCTTTTGCATGGCACGTAAAAACTGCTCTCCCGTCATCTCAACCGGCTTGCCAGTAAACAGGCCTTGTTTACACTTACCACACATCGCTTGAGTCGATAATTTATTATCAGGCACTCGATTTAAACCACCACAATGAGGACACATAATAATCATTTTTTTATTCCTTTTTGAACTGTCAACTTCCTTAATGGCATTCAATTCAAAACTTTCAAGCAAGATCATGGCAAAAAAGGAGGCAAAAAAAAAGCACAATCTCAAAAGAGATTGTGCTTAGACTTACTGAGGAGCAATAAATTTTTACAACTTACTTTAAAAAAAAGAACTTATGGGGGAAAGCTCAAAATTTTCAAACTTAAACAAGGGATTCATTTAAAGTTGTGTTCAGTTTACGACTCTGATGCTTATTGGTCAATTCTCAAAGATTGAAGAAACATTAAGAAAATATTAAGATAAACAATTTTTATCTTAAAAACGCCTTCAATAAAAGCTAACCAAAAACCGAAGCGCACATTCTACACGATAACCAACTGAAATGTAAAGAGTTTAAACAATAAAACCAAACTTATTCATTTATTTTCAAGTTATAAGTCATTAATTTTATTAATAACAAACTTCCTGACAATGCGTTATTTCAAATTCCAACGTAGAGTGCGTCAGATTAAACTGCGTTCTTAATATTTCCTTTAATGCCTTTTTTATTGCATCAATATGGTTAAAATCCTCAATCACCACATGTGCTTCCAATGCATTAGAATGTTCATCCAATTGCCATAAATGCAGGTGATGCACATTTTTTACCCCCCCTACAGATTCCATCACCCGAACCACTTCTTCGATGGAAATAGTATCAGGTGTCCCTTGCATTAAAATATGAATGGTTTTGGGCAACATACTGGTCGCTTGATACAGCACGTACGCAGCAATCAATAAAGTCAATGCTGTATCAGTCCAGTACCAGTCATACAAAATGATTAATGTCCCTGCAATCATCACGCCCAAAGAAGCCAATGCATCCGAAACATTATGCAAAAAAGCCGCACGAATGTTCATGCTGTTTTTAGACATACGATAGGTAAGCAGTGCAGTCACAACATCAATAAGCAAGGCAATACTGGCAACAATCACCACCATCCAACCTTCAATAACTTGCGGTTCAAATACACGCCAAATGGCTTCATAAATCAAGTACAGACCCACAATCACCAAAGTAATCAAATTCACCAATGCTGCAATCACTTCCGCACGCTTATAACCAAACGTCTTAAAATGATCGGCGGGCTGTCGGCCAATTTTGCGGGCTACCCATGCAATTAACAAAGAAGCCGCATCACTAAAATTATGCAATGCATCCGCAATCAGTGCCAAACTACCTGAAATAATCCCGCCAATAATTTGCGCCAACGTTAGCAACATATTAATCGCAATCGCCCAACCCAGCTTTCGGTCACCCATTGCATCAAGATCATGGTGATGATTATGTGCCATATTTTATCCTCCCTTGATTAAATATAACACTAACGCATCTCTTCCAGTTTACCCTTTGAAAAAAAGCGATAAAGGGCTGGCAACACAAACAACGTTAAAAAAGTAGCGGTTAATAATCCGCCCACAATCACGGTGGCCAAAGGCTTTTGAATCTCCGCTCCCACGCCTGTGGACATCAACATCGGAATTAATCCCAATGCCGACGTAATCGCCGTCATTAACACCGGTCGCAATCGAGAGGTTGCGCCATTAAATACCGCATCCTTCACCGACAGGCCATCAGCCACTCGCTGGTTAATGCTTTCCACCATCACCACACCATTTAAGACCGCCACCCCAAATAAAGTAATAAACCCAATCGAACTCGGAACGGATAAATACTGCCCTGAAAGATAAAGCGAAAAAACCCCACCAATAACTGCCAACGGCACATTTACCAAAATCAGCAAGGTTTGTCCTACCGAATGAAACATAAAATAGAGCAACAAAGCAATTAATGCCAATGACAAAGGCACCACCATACTCAAGCGTTTTTGTGCTCGTTGCTGGCTTTCGAACTGACCGCCAATGTCCACCGAATACCCTGGTGGAAGCTCGACCTGTTCAGCAATAGCATCTCGAATATCATTCACCACACTGCCCATATCACGCCCTTGCACATTAGCCTGAATCACCACGCGGCGCTGCACATCATCACGACGCACTTGTGGCGCACCTGATTCAATATTAATTTGCGCCACATCCCCTAAACGTACCCAAGACCCTGTGGGCGATTGTAAACGTAAATCGGCAATAGCCGTGGGGTTAGTACGAAAAGCAGCATCCAAACGCACATAAATATCATAACGCTCATTGCCATGAATGATTTGCCCAGCGGCACGCCCGCCCAATCCATCTCGTACAATCGCCATAATATCGCCTACAGCTAATCCATAACGGGACAAAGCATCACGATTAGGGCGCACCACCAATTGTGCTTCACCCGCAACTTGCTCCATTGCCACATCTCGCGTTCCCTCTATCCCCTGTATGACTTTTTCAATCGCTTGTCCCTTATCAGCCAAAACCGCTAAATCAGGGCCAAACAGTTTAATCGCCAACTGTGCTTTTACCCCCGATAATAACTCATCCACTCGTGTAGCAATGGGCTGTGAAAAATTAAGTAACAAGCCAGGGTGTTGCTCCAGTTTGTGTGCCATCAGTTCTTGTAACTCTTGTCGGGTATGGGCACTTTCCCATTCACTAACAGGCTTTAAACCAATGTAAATTTCAATATTATTAACAGGCTCTGGGTCGCCTCCAATTTCAGGACGACCAATGCGACTCAATGCATAGGTCACTTCTGGAAACGTCAGCAACATCGCCTCTAACTTTGGGGCAATATTTAACGTTGTGTCTAGGCTGGCCGAAGGCGCTAAGGTAACACGCAAATTAATCGTACCCTCTTCCAGCTCGGGTACAAACTCCGTTCCTAACTGAGGTAACAGCGCCAAGGCCGCAACCAATAAAACAACCGCTCCCCCCACAACAACCTGAGTTCGGTGCAATGCCCAGCGCAAACTACGGCGGTACAGTGCATCCAATGGTTTTAAAACAATACTCTCACGTTCACGAACCCCATGACGAAATAAATAGGTCGCTAATGCAGGTACAATAATTAATGCCACCAATAACGCCGATATCACCGCCAACATAATACTGATTGCCATCGGTTGAAATAATTTGGCCTCAACCCCTTCAAAGCTAAACAACGGTAAAAACACCACCAAAATAATCGAGGTTGCAAAAAAGATTGGCCGAACCACCTCTTTACCCGCAATTTTTAAGCGCAATGCAATGCCGTTTTTATCTTTTTCAACATCGTAAGGATCAACGTCTTTATCCCCTACCCGTGCACGTAATTCTCTGTCATGCTCGGCATCAGGGTGAGAGAGATGCTTGTACATATTGTCCACCATCACCACCGAGCCATCGACCAACATGCCTATCGCCACTGCAATGCCACCCAGTGACATTAAATTGGCCGACAAATCAAACCATGCCATAATCATTAAAGCCAACCCAATGGAAATAGGAATCGAAATTAATACCAAAAATGTGGCACGTAAATTCATTAAAAACAACGCCAACACCACCACAATAAACACAAACGCCAATAACAAAGCATTAACCACCGTAGTCACAGCTTGCGTAATCAAATCACTTTGATCGTAAAATGCCTCAAATCGCACCCCCTCTGGTAACGCCTGTTGCACCAAGGCTACACGTTCATTAATACCATCAATGGTACTTTTGGTATTTGCGCCCATGCGCTTGAGCACAATACCCGCCACAACTTCACCCAAAGCCTCTGGTTGACCCTGAGCATCACGTCGTGTCATGGTCACTGCTCCTTGTCGAATTTCGCTACCCAGCTCCACCGTGGCTACCTGTGCAACCGTCACCACCGTACCATCCACCGTTTTAAGCGGAATTTGACGCAATTCTTCCAGCCCTTTTTTATCATGTCCTAACCAGCCCACGCCCCGAATCACCAACTGTTCTTGACCACGGTTCATATACCAACCACCCGCATTGGCATTATTATTTTCCAACGCATCAATCACATCTTGCTGACTCAACCCATACGCCAACAAACGTGAAGGGTTAATATTTACTTGATACTGGCGCACATCACCGCCAAAAGACAGCACGTCCGTTATGCCATCCACAGGCATTAACAATAATTTAACCACCCAGTCGTTTAAACTGCGCAGTGCCATCGCATCCAGCCCACTTTTTTTGTCGGCCACCAATAAATATTGATACACCTGCCCCAACCCTGAAGTATTGGGGCCAATTTCAGGCATACCCACACCATCAGGAATCAGTTCCTTAGCTGATTGAAGGCGCTCAAATACCAATTGACGCGCAAAATAAATGTCTTTGCCCTCTTTAAAGACCACGGTAATACCTGACAATCCCGTTTTCGAAATAGAACGCACCTGCTCCACATCAGGCAAGGCATACATCACCGCCTCTATTGGAAAGGTAATTAACTTTTCCACTTCTTCTGATGCCAATCCAGGAGCCTCAGTATTAATGGCTACCTGAACATTGGTCACATCTGGAAAGGCATCCAAATTCAGCTTTGGAATCACAAGTATTGATGAAGCCAACAAAGCCATTAACCCAATCACCACCAATAAACGGTTTGTCACCGACCAATCGATTAAACGATTAAACATACGCTTTCTCCTCGTCTATAATGGTTAGTGGTTATGCGGGTCAAACCCGCCTTTTGCAATTTCAGACTGCACAAAGAAGGCCCCTTTACCCACAACGGTCTCCCCCTCTTCAAGCCCTTTTACCAACATTTGATCCCCCACCGTTTGCACCACCTCAATCTCTTTCGGTTCAAACCGGTTCGGAGCCGTTTCTACAAATACCTGCCAATGTCCATCTGGACTCCGCACCACAGCCTCAACAGGCAATACAATACCATTTTGTGTAATTTGACTCTCAATCACCACATGCACAAACTGACCAGGATGCACATGATCTTTTTCATTGGCAATTTCAATATTAACCGATAAAGTGCGTGTGGTTTCATCCAGTGCATGACGCATTTGCACCACTTTACCTTGCATCCACTGCTCACCAACCTGAACCCGAGCAGACGATCCTACCGAAATGTGTGTCGCATCTTCAGGCGTTAAACGCGCTTCAATCCACAACACCGACTCATCACTGATGCTCATTAACACCTGACCGGGTTCAATTAATTCCCCCACCACAAACCCATCACTCATCACCGTCCCCTCTTGAAACGACAACAACTGAAATTCACCTGTGGCATTAATGGCCTTTCCTTTTCGTAAAAACTGTTTAATTTGTCTGGGAGTCATACCAAAAGCATTCACCTTGGCATACGCCAGTTGATAAGCAATTTCAGCATTTACAAAACGCTTACCTGATACCACTTTTTTACCCAGCTTCTTCACACGACGCAATTCCGAATTCGCTTCAATCAATGCCCCCTGCGCTTCCGCCATTTCAATACTGGATAACGTCACTAACGGTTGATTTTTTTGAACATGATCGCCCAATCGAACATGACGTTCTACCACCTGAGCAGGCGTTCTTGGAGTAATTTTAGTGGTTTTATAAGCATTTAATTTAGCCTCACCTGGTGCCGTAATGCCTTGCCCTAACGACTGTGTTGTAACCACCAATGTCTCAATGCCTGCCATATCACGCTGAACACGGCTCAACTCTGCAACCGACTCTTCTCCATGATCATCGTGTCCGCCGTGTCCATCATGATCGTCATGACCTTTTTCACTTTGTTCATCATGACTGCCATGCCCTTCATGACTCTCATCTTTACTGTGATCATCGTGGCTATCGTGATCATCATGACCCTTTTCACTTTGTTCATCATGACTGCCCTGCCCTTCATGATTCTCATCTTTACGATGGTCACCATGACCGTCGTGGTTATCATGATCGTCATGACCTCCGTGATCGCCATGTACCTGGTGCGGCTGGCCTTTCTGTTCTTCCTGTTGATGATCATGTCCTTCTGTAGCCAATGCCACACCTGATGCTGCAAAACTTAACACCATCCATATCGCTATTTTGTTCTTCATTTTTTATTCTCCAATCGGGTTCATATTATTTAGACGTGTCGGCATTCATATTCAGCCAATCAAGCGTTTTTCCAGAGGCATCCAACCACACCATAGCCGCTTGCCAAACTTCTCCCATAAGTTCCGTGGCGGCTTTTTGGGTTTCAAGATTTTGCTTTGCCTGAATCAAATAATCCGTTGCCGTTAATTCCCCCGCCTGCCACATTTTTTCTAATAAATACGCCTGTTCATGCTGTGCGGTTTGGCCTTCATTTAGCCAAATTTGCCATGCTCGTGTGGTATTCTGATAACGTGCCAAACTGCCTTCCAAACGCGCCTTCGCTCGACGATAGGCCTCTTGATATTGTTGCTGTTCCACTCGCACTTCATACGAAGCCGCACGCACCCCTGCCTTAAAATCATTACGAACCAACAGAGGAATTTCCAACGTCACGCCCAACAAGGCTTCCGAACCTTCACGGCCTGCTCTCACACCAACCGTTGGTGTCGTGCTTGTCTCTCGTTCCAATACCGCAACACGGGCTTTTAGCATTTCCAAGCGATGCCTTAACACTTTTAAATCAGGTAAACGGTTCAACCAACCCTCATCAACCTGCTCAGGTGGTGCCGCTAACGTATTCGGCAATAAAGGCCATTGAGCCAACGACAACCCTGTCACCGATTGCAAGGCCGCACCCGCTTCGGCTAACTGACTGTCCAAAGCCGCTTGTTGCATAATGGCCTCACTGTAGGTTACTTGAGCCAGAGCACCCTCTAAAGCCCCCATATCTCCCGCAAACTGACGCTGTTTTACCGTATCAATAAACCCTTTCATCAACTCAGTACGACGTAATCCCAATGCCTGCATTTGGTGTGCTGTATTGTATTTAGCCAAGGCTGTTAGCGTTTCAATCGCCACCTTTTGCTTTGTTTGTTGTAACTTCGATTGCGCCATTAGCACCTGCTTATTGGCCACCAAACGCTGTGCATCACGGCGATCTCCCCAGTCCAATGTTTGGTTAAACCCAATCACAGTTGTATTTACCTGACTGCGCTCAGCATCCAATACCAAACTGGGGTTATAAAGAGGTTGATCTGCTCCTTCTTCATGCGCCAAAGCAACTTGAATGACCTCTTTCGCCGCCTTAATGGCAGGGCTTTCAGCCCATACTTTTTCAATAAAAGAAGTAAGTGAAGCCTCCACTTTTTGCCTCTCATTATGGCTAATCAATAAAGCGGGCGTAGAGGGAGAAGGGGGGGAGAAATCTGCCCAAACAGGCAACACAAAACAGGCACACACACCTGCTAATAAGGTACGTTTTAATAACATGAAAAGAATCCTTAAAATACACGAAACAAACAATAACAACGGACATTTGCTGCTAACAAAAAAACACATCACAGCAAACTAGGTTATTACGACAAACGAATATTAAAAAGATTAAACGATGGGAGGTCTTAAAATCGGTGGAGTATAAACATGAACAGGGGCTTGAGCGTGCACTCTAATGTGCCGCCCCGCATAAGAAGGTTGCGATAATGCCTGAGTATAAATAAGCCCAACAAGGTGTGCCGAGCCGTGACAGTGATGATCTTCATAGTGCTGATCGCCTTGTGGCTCAGCATACAAATCCACTGCATAAGAAGGGGGGTTTACAACATGTGCATGACCTGCATGGCGAATATCACCACCAACAGTCTTTTGCTCTGCCGCATCATGAGGCAATAACGTCTCAGAATGCATTTCCGAAGCAAACACCAACCCTGTACAAATATGGGTTAACAACAATGCATAAATCAATATTTTTTTCATCAATTACCATTCTAGGTGAAACCAAACCAAGCTATCAAACTTAAAAAGCCTCTAAAATAAACACCATTTAAAGGCTCGATTATTCAGTATAAAAAACAAAAGCGTATGAATCAAATAGATTCATACGCTTTCAACATAAAACATAACTACTCAAGTTTAAATTGCCATCAGACTATGCAAGTTTAGAAACCTCAGCATAAGCATTGGCTTTACTTTGCAAATCACTCACAACACTTACACCTGACGTGGTTTCATTTGCATCCAGAGCATTGTTTTCAACCGCAGAGCCATCTCGCACACTTTGAGAAGCCACCAATTCATTCACACGATCTGACGACATCGCTTGCGCCGTATCTGACAAGGTCACCGTTGAGTTACCCCCACTTGTAGCCTGAGAACTGGACTTATCATCCATTCTTAAGTCAAGCCGGGCATTCACCTGATTTTGTTGTGGCTGAACGGACAGTACAGCCGACAAGGAAGGATTAATTGCATTCATCACATTCCCCTTTTTATTTAAGATCAAATTTCATTATAAAACAATTACATACAAAAATACGAATGAATTTTAAAAGGCATTTAAAAGGCATTGAACAAAACTTAAGGAACCTCTGAATAAGTCCCTTAAACAAAGCTTCCCTAAACAGCAAATAAAAACAGTCACATTTTTACTAACCATTTTCTAACATTATCCCCTAAAATACCTCTTATGATCATCCCAACAGACACCATAAAACAAACCAAAGACACGCTGTACGCCCAAGCCCATGATGCCATTGGGGCATTTCAGTTTGATGAATCCGTTGTGGCTGTCTTTCCAGACATGATTCAACGCTCCGTACCCGGCTATCAAACCATCTTAACTGGTATTGGAGAACTCACTCAGCGTTATGCCCAAAAGGACAGCAACCTCTACGATTTAGGCTGTGCTTTGGGTGCTGCCAGTCTCACTATGCGCCGTAATGTAGAGAAAAAAAATTGCCAAATTATTGCCATTGATAACTCCCAAGCCATGATTCAACGCGCCCAAGAGTACCTAAACGCTTACCACTCCGACACCCCCGTTCAGTTGCACTGTGCTGACATGACAGAACGCACCATCGAAAATGCCTCCGTCGTGGTGGTTAACTTTACCTTACAATTTATTGATCCAGAACAGCGAGAGCCACTTCTAAAAAAAATCTATCAAGGGCTCAAACCAGGCGGGATTTTAATCCTCTCTGAAAAGCTGCACTTTAACGATTCCGCACTGCAAGAGAGCATTGAGCACCTACACCTTCAATTTAAACGTGCCAATGGCTATTCCGAGCTTGA
>WFPP01000049.1 GCA_015487495.1 Thiomicrorhabdus sp. | reverse complement strand
TCCTTGATCGCCACCCCGTTAGAAGCGGCCGCTTGCGGGCGCTTCTAACATATAGTATAAGGCATTTTTGCCTCTCCATCCGTTAATATACCCTATTCCCTGTCAATTTGACAGGGTTTTAAAAAACCTGATGTTTTAACCTGATATTGGTATTATATGAGTAGTCTGTCATTAAGACGTTTTTCATTCTTTCACATTCAAGAGATGCTTTATTATGCCTCATTCTATCCAAAAAATTTCTTTATTAGAGGAGATGCGTCATATTTTACGCAGACAGGGCTATGCTTATAAAACGGAATTAACGTATTGTGATTGGGTTAAACGATTTATTAAGTTTCATTCGCTTCAAAGCAGAGAAACTCTGTTGGTGGATTCGGAGTCAAGAGTTGAGCAATTCTTGACGCATTTGGCGGTTCATAAAAAGGTCGCACCTTCTACTCAAAATCAGGCGCTTAATGCGTTGGTTTTTTTATACACTAAGGTATTGAATGCGCCTTTAAAGAGCGTAAGTGCAAGCCGTTCTCGTAAAGAGCCTCGAATTCCTGTGGTATTAACCAAGGAGGAGGTTGCTGAAGTTTTAACGTTGGTGGAGGGAACGGCTGGATTAGTTATAAAACTGTTATATGCAAGTGGTTTGCGTATTTCAGAGGCAGTACGATTGCGTGTTCAGGATATTGATTTTGGATTTAAGCAAATTACGGTACGAGATGGTAAGGGCAAGAAAGATCGAGTTACGCCATTGGCTCATCATTTAGTTGCGCCTTTACAATTACAGTTGGAAAGGGTTGCTTTGGTTCATCAGAAGGATTTAGAGATGGGCTTTGGTTCGGTTTATTTGCCTTATGCCTTGGCTAAAAAGTACCCTAACGCAGATAAGGCGATTGGCTGGCAGTATGTATTTCCGAGTAAACATTTGGCTCCCGATCCGAGAAGTGACATGAAAAGAAGGCATCATGTTGATCAGTCGGTGGTAAACAAGGCGATTAAACGCGCAGTTAAGCAGTGTGGCATCACCAAGAAAGTCAGCGCACATACTTTTCGTCATTCATTTGCAACACATCTTTTGCAAACGGGAACGGATATTCGAACCATTCAGGCTCTGTTAGGCCATACAGATTTACAAACGACGATGATTTATACGCATGTATTAAAACAGGGAGGACAAGGAGTGGTGAGTCCACTTGATACATTACTGGAGTAATGCCTCCTGTCTATTCATACCCAAGATGATAAACTGGTTGCCTACAGAAGTACTTGACCATTACAGTTATTTTGTTGGACTATAAAGGGGGGAAAATTAGGCAGGCTTCACGAATGTGAATGTGAAGCCTTATAGAAAAGATTAGTCGTTATTATGCAATGTGGTGTTTAGGCCGCCCCATAAAGAGCCGTCTGTTACGATGGCTTCAACTGCTCCGGTTTGGCTGTGTCGTCTGAAGAGTAATTTAGATGCGCCTGATAGTTCACGAGCGGAGACGATTGAGCCATCGGGCATTTTTACTTTTGTTCCTGCTGTTAAATAGAGACCTGATTCGACAATGCAATCATCGCCTAATGAGATGCCTAGTCCTGCATTGGCGCCCAATAGATTTCTTTTGCCCATTGAGATGACTTGTTTTCCACCACCTGAAAGAGTTCCCATAATGGAGGCTCCGCCACCGATATCGGAGTTTTCGCCCACGACCACACTGGCACTGATACGCCCTTCGACCATTGAGTTGCCTAGTGTTCCAGCGTTAAAGTTGACAAAGCCTTCGTGCATAATGGTTGTGCCGGGGGCTAAATGTGCGCCGAGTCTGACACGATCGGCATTGCCGATACGAACGCCTTCTGGAATTACGTAGTCGGTCATGCGTGGGAACTTATCAATGCAGGTGACATTAAATTGGTGTACTTCATTGGCTATCGCTTCACGCAAGTTTTCAACTTCGGCTGGTAAAACGGGCCCTGCGGTTGTCCAAGCCACGTTATTGAGTAAGCCAAAAACGCCGTCTAAATTAATTTCATTGGGCTTAACGGCACATTCTGACAATAGGTGAAGACGAAGGTAAGCGTCTTCGGCTGAGGTTGGTGCATCGTCAACCGAAGCGATTTCAACGGTAACAAAATCGCTTTTAATCAAACCTGCTTGTAAAGCTAGGCAGTTACGAGCAATTTCTTTATTTGAGCGCGGAAACCACACATCTAAAGTCGCACCAGTTTTTGCATCGCTGTAGCGGTGTCCAATTCGTTTGATTGTCATCATGTTTTTTCTCTTAAAAGTAAAAATTAAAAATAAAGTTGAACGAATTATACCTTCTAACGTATTAATTTACAGCCTATACTATTTTCTCTTAGGAGACTTTCTCTTGTTACAATTCTCTCTCAATCAGGCCTTTGGCAGACAAAGACAAAAAATAACAGGATAGGACAATACGATGATTTTATACGGTATACCCAATTGCGATACGGTGCGTAAAGCTCGAAAGTTTTTAGAGAACCATCAAATTCCTTACCAGTTTCACGACTTTAAAAAAGACGGTCTCTCTCTTGAGCTGTTGCAAACATGGCTTGCACAACACCCTATAACTACTTTGGTTAATAAGCGCAGTACCAGTTGGCGGCAACTTACTGAGGCGCAGAAAGAGGCGCTTATTTCTCATAATGATTTGTCTATTTTAATGGCGCACCCCACGCTTATTAAGCGCCCTGTTTTGCAATGTGAGGACAGCAATCCTTCAAGCATTTTGATTGGTTTTAGTGAAAAAACGTATCAATCACTAAAAACCTGAATCAAAATCGGTATCAAAGGCTTCTCAAAAAGCAGTATAACGCCTAGAATAAGGGAACTTTTTATAATACAAGAAAACGTTGCTCATGTCTGATTACAAAATACCTGACCACACAATCTCCAACCACACAACCGAAACCATTCAACTGGCTCAACGCCTCATTCAAATTGACTCTGTTACGCCGAATGATAAGGGCTGCCAAAAAATCATTGCCGATCATTTAGACCCGTTAGGGTTTAACATTGAAGCGATGCCGTTTGGCGAGGTTGAGAATTTATGGGCTCGTAAAGGGACAAAAAGCCCTTGTTTGGTCTTTGCGGGGCATACGGATGTGGTTCCCACAGGCCCTGAATCGGAGTGGACGCACCCGCCTTTTTCGGCGCACATTGATGGCGATATGATGTATGGTCGTGGCACGGCGGATATGAAAAGCAGCATTGCCTGCTTTATGGTGGCCAGCAAACGTTTTGTACAGGACTACCCTAATCATAAAGGGTCGATTGCGTATTTAATTACCAGTGATGAGGAAGGCCCTGCCCTGGATGGTACGGTTAAAGTGATTGAAACCTTAGAAAACAGGGGGGAAAAATTTGAATACTGCTTAGTTGGCGAACCTTCCAGCAGTCAAAAGTTAGCCGACTCCATTAAAAATGGTCGCAGAGGTTCACTTAGTGGCACGTTGACGGTTAAGGGCATACAGGGGCATATTGCTTACCCTGAACTTTCGCTCAACCCCATTCATCAACTTGCTCCAGCACTAGAACAGCTAGTGCAACTGCAATGGGATCATGGAAATGAGTATTTCCCTCCCACTTCTTTTCAAATATCCAATATTAATGGTGGCACGGGCGCGACGAATGTCATTCCGGGTAACGTAGAGGTGCTGTTTAATTTTCGCTTCTCAACTGAGCATACGCCAGACAGTTTAAAATCCAGTGTTCATAGTATATTGGATCAACACAAAATTGATTATGATTTAGAATGGACACTTTCAGGAATGCCCTTTATTACCCCTGCAGACGGGCAACTGATTCAAGCGGTCAAAAAAGCATCGGAAACGGTACTGGGTTATCAACCTAAACTGTCTACGGCGGGAGGCACATCGGACGGACGTTTTATTGCACCAACGGGAGCGCAAGTCATTGAGCTAGGGCCAATAAACGCCACGATTCACCAAATTGATGAACGTGTTAGCATTAATGACTTAAACCAGCTTACTGAAGTGTACTACCATACATTGATTAACATACTTACCTAAAGATGACAGAGATGACAGAAACCGAACTGCCAGAGAGTATTCAATACCTGCTTATCTCGATACAAATATTCGCCACTATTGGGTTTATCTATCTTGTTTGGCCCTATGTTCGTAAAGAGAGGTGGCACAAAAAGTTCATTGAAAATAAAACCGCTCGTTCCATTATTATTGTGTTTGTGATTATCTTTCTCTTTAGCTATGGAATGGGAGCATTTTTTGATGCCTTTTTTCCTATCGAACGTTTAGATGGCATTCCTCCAAATTAACCCTGTATTGCTTTGAAAGAAGCCTGTTCCCCCTCCTTCTTTTTTAATTGACTCATAAAAGAACAATTTGCACCATAGTTAAGCAAAAAACGATTGTTTTAATCAACATCCACTCTATTTATCATAAGAAAAAATTAAATAAGCCTGTGTTTACAAGTAAGTATAAATTTATTATTTTTTTGGCTTAAAGATTGCTTTAAATGGCATGTTCCATACAATAACAATCACTTTTATTTTTTAGTATTTTTAGCATAAGGAAGCTTTATGTCTTATTTAGAACCTTCAGAATTTGTAACCAAAATGGTGGACGCTGGGGAGTCCAAAGTTTATATGTCAACCAAAGACACGGTTATTCGAGCCTTTATGGCCGGAGCCGTATTAGGCCTTGCTGCCATGTTTGCGATTACCGTTATGGTTCAAACAGGCTCTGCCATTTTAGGTGCGATACTCTTCCCTGTTGGCTTTATTATGTTGTATTTAATGAAATTTGATTTATTAACAGGCGTTTTTACACTGGTTCCACTTGCATGGTTAGACAAGCGACCCGGGGTAACGATTGGCCAAGTACTGCGTAACTGGGGCTGGGTATTTGTTGGTAATTTAGGAGGCGCTCTTACGGTGGCGTTTATTATGTCCTTTGTCTTAACCTATGGTTACAACATTGATGGTGGAGCCATTGCCGATAAGGTAGGACACATTGGTGAATCCAGAACCCTAGGATATAAAGAGCAAGGAGCTGACGGCTGGTTTACCATCTTTATGCGCGGTATGCTTTGTAACTGGATGGTATCAATGGGTGTGGTTGGTGCAATGATTTCAACCTCTGCAACGGGTAAAATTGCGGCCATGTGGATGCCAATTATGTTGTTCTTTTACATGGGTTTTGAACACTCAATTGTAAACATGTTCTTATTCCCATTCTCATTGATTATGGGGGGAGATTTTACCATTATGGACTACCTGATCTGGAATGAGCTGCCCACCGTACTCGGAAATTTAGTCGGAGGCTTGGTCTTTGTTGCCCTTCCGTTGTACTACACGCATGTTAGAACATGCCCTGATCGTAAACTGAATAAGTAATACAGTGTGAGTTTTTTCGACGCCCTTTTATGGGCGTCGAATGGTTTAAAGCCTTGATTAATCTTCTTTTACTCTCGGATATTCTCTTCCCCGAGCCTTCTGATCGTTCACTTTTTAGAGAGTTGTTTCTATGTCACAATCGCTTAAAATTTCACTTGGGCAAAAATCAGACAAAGGTCGAAAGAAGATTAATCAAGATTTTTATGGGGCATTTATCCCTAAAGAGCCGCAACTCAGCTCAAAAGGCATTGCAATCAGTCTGGCCGATGGCATCAGTAGCAGTGATGTCAGTCAACATGCCAGCCAAATCGCCATTAAGAGTTTTTTAGAGGACTACTTTAGTACCCCCGAATCCTGGACGGTTAAAACCTCCGTTCAGCGTGTTTTAAAAGCCACCAACTCCTGGCTTTACCTACAAACCCGAAACAGCCCCTACCGTTATTCACCTGATCGTGGCTATGTTTGCACTTTCACCTCTTTGATCATTAAATCCAATACCGCACATATTTTTCATGTAGGCGACACACGGGTATACCGTTTAAGCAATAATGCACTGGAACAACTGACCGAAGATCACCGGTTATGGGTTTCAAAAGAAAAAAGTTATCTAAGACGCGCACTTGGTATGGGAGATGCACTAGAGCTGGATTATCAAAGCGTGCCTTTAGATATAGGTGACCTTTTTATTTTAGCCACAGATGGTATATATGAATTTGCAAATCATGATGTCATAATTAACACCATTCAGGAAAACGACGATTTGGAACAAGCCGCCTCTCTTATTTTAGAGCATGCATATCAACAAGGCAGTACCGACAACCTAAGCATTCAAATTGTTAGAATTGACCAGCTTCCCAGTCAAAGTGCCGATGAAGTTTACCAACAAATCACCACCTTGCCTTTTCCACCTGAACTTAAGGCGAGAATGCAGTTTGATGGTTATGAAATTCTTAGAGAGTTGCACAACAGTCACCGCAGTCACATCTACCTTGCTGTAGACATTGAAACACAAGAAAAAGTGGTATTAAAAGTTCCTTCTATTGATCTTCGAAAAAACACCGACTACCTTGAGCGTTTTTTAATGGAGGAATGGATTGCTCGCCGCATTAACAATGCACATGTTTTAAAGCCTTGCCAACAAACCCGAAAACACAATTATCTCTACATAGTAACCGAATTTATTAAAGGTAAAACCCTTAAGCAGTGGATGATTGACCACCCAAAACCCAATATTGAAACAGTAAGAGACATTGTGGAGCAAATTTCCAAAGGGTTACGCGCCTTTCACCGCCAAGAAATGTTTCACCAAGATTTACGTCCAGATAACATCATGATTGATGAAACAGGCACCGTTAAAATCATTGACTTTGGATCAGTGCGTGTTGCTGGCCTAATGGAAATCGCCAGTCCAATAGAGGAACAAACCGCGATTGGTACCGCACTTTACACCGCTCCCGAATGCTTTTTAGGTGAAGCAGGCAGCAAACATTCTGACCTGTTTTCACTGGCTGTTATCTGCTATCAAATGCTCTCAGGCAGGCTACCCTACGGAACAAAAGTTTCCATGTCGCGCACCAAAGCGGCCCAACGAAACCTAAAATACCAAAGCGTACTTGATGATCATCAGGAAATTCCTGTTTGGGTGGATGAAGCCCTTAAAAAAGCCTTGCACCCAGACCCTTATAAACGCTACGACACACTCTCCGAGTTTATTTATAACCTTCGCCATCCCAGCAAACACTTTATTAACCGAACACGTCCACCGTTAATTGAGCGCAACCCTGTTCTGTTCTGGCAATCCATCTCTTTTATTCTGGCACTTATTGTTATCTTTTTACTTAGTCAGGACGCCTTCCCGCCTTAAAAAAATATTAAAAAGAGGGGGGGGCCTAAGGCTTTGATTTTTCATTAAAAACAAAAATCTCCTTCCCAAAAAAAAATTAACCATCCATTTTGATACGATATATTACCTATTGAAAAGCTGTCAATATCCCTCCAATCAGCGTAAAATATGGGTACGTTAAAAATAAAAAGGAGCATCACCTATGCCTATTGCTAAAAAGATTTCTAACTCTATTTTGGGTCAAGACTTAACAAAAGAGGAGTGCAAAAAATTATCCAAAGCCATTGAGGTACGTCATCTTGTTAAAGGCGATATTTTATTTGATGCCGATACTCGGGACGAAACCTTATATATTTTGGTAAGTGGTAAACTGGAAGTATTAAAAATGCTCACGCCCGATACCTCTTTAACCATTGATATTTTAAAAGAAGGCTCAATGACAGGAGAATTAAGCTTTATTGATGGTACACCACACTCCATGCGTTTGATTGCCAAAAAAGACAGTGAAGTCTTAATGTTACAACGCCAACAGTTCGAGGATTTGGTGGAAGCACACCCCATGCTTACTTTCAATGTCATGCGCTCCATTTTACGTTATTCACATAAATTACAGCGTAAAATGAATGCAAAATACTTGGAAATGCATCGTATGATTCAATCTCAATATACCGCACAATATTAATAACAGTTATTATTAAATACAGGCATTTCCATTTTTTATTTCTCGACTTCCCTTACAGGGATGTCGAGTTCATCATGTTATCCCCTTTTCGCTAAAAACCTCAATTTTTTCGGGTTACATTCCAAACATAAGCCCCATAAAGAAATAAACTTATTGCAACCATAATAAGCACACTTTCAGATGCCACCAAACCAGATGAAGAAACCACCAATACCGCAATCGGTGACAGCCATTTTAAATCTAAAATAAACCACTTCATCCAGCCTGATGATAAGTCAATTTGCGTCTTAATTTGTTCTTTGGTCATAACCCATGCCATAAATACCGCCATTAATAAGCCACCTAAAGGCAACATAATATTAGAGGTCAAATAATCCACGGTTCCAAAGAAAGTTTTCTCTCCCAGAAAATGAACGTCTTGCCATACATTAAACGACAGCACCGTTCCAATACCAAATACCCAAATAAGAGTGCCTAAAATCCAAACGGCTTTTTCACGCTTAATTCCCCAGTTTTGATCAAACCAGCTTACTACTGGTTCAATCAGTGAAATAGCTGAACTGAGTGCTGCCATGACCACCAAAGCAAAAAACAGGGTTCCAAAAAACCAACCGCCTGCCATTTGGCCAAATGCCACAGGCAAGGTTTCAAATAACAACCCAGGACCAGATCCCGCTTCAAGTCCGTTTGAAAAAACGATTGAAAAGATAACCAACCCTGCAATTAACGCAATGGCGGTATCCGCAAATGCAATCCACAAGCTGGCCTTAACAATAGAGCTTTTTTGAGATAAGTACGAACCATATACCATCATGGTGCCCAGCCCAATACTTAAAGTAAAAAAGGCGTGCCCCATTGCAATCAGGACAGATTCCCACGTTAATTTAGAAAAATCCGCCGCAAATAAAAAATTAAAACTTTTACCAAATGCCCCTGTCGTGGTTGCATAACCCAACAACACCAGCAAAATAAGCAACAAGGCAGGCAGCATTAAATTAATGGCTCTTTCCAACCCCGCTTTCACCCCTTTTGAAACAATCAAAATGGTAACCAAACTCATTACCGTATGCCAAAACAACAGTTCATACGGATTGGCCATTAATGCATCAAAATGGCTATTTGCCTCACTGGCATTCATATCAACAAATGCCCCCGAAAAGCTTTGAAAAAAATACGATACCGCCCAACCCGCAATGACGGTATAAAAAGAGAGAATAAGTGCCCCAGCCAACACACCATTTAATCCAAGCAAAGCCCATAATCGACTGGCACCATTCTCTCGCGCCAAATTAGACATTGCCTGAACAGGATTGGCTTTTCCCGCTCGCCCCAAAGCAATTTCAGACATTAAGACAGGAATCCCTATTAGCAAGACACACGCTAAATACACTAATACAAATGCCCCACCTCCATTTTCACCTGTAATGTAAGGAAACTTCCATAAATTTCCCAAACCCACAGCCGACCCTACTGCGGCCAAAATAAAAACCGTTTGTGAAGACCACAAATCCGTCGAAAGTTTTAACTGCCCCATCTATCTTCCTTTATAATGAGAAATCTTTTCAAGAAATGATTATACACAAGTGACCTATGCACATTCAGGCCAACTACTCTTTACAGCCCCATAATACGTTTAAACTAGACGTAAAAACCCAATATTACGTGGAAATTAACCGTCAAAGTGATATTTTAACGCTTAGAACAGATATTAAACTCGCTTCTTTGCCTTGGCGTATTATTGGTGATGGCAGTAACTTACTGCTAACCCATGATTTAGAAGGCGTGACCATTCGGTGTACCTATAAACAAATTAAAATCGTAAAAGAGGACGGTGACAATGTTTGGATTTCAGTCGGGGCTGGTGTTAAATGGCATGACTTGGTCACGCACACCGTTGAAAAAGGTTGGTGGGGACTGGAAAACCTAGCCCTCATTCCAGGAACCGTAGGGGCAGCACCTGTGCAAAACATCGGTGCTTATGGTGCCGAAGCACAAGACAGCATTACCCGAGTACATACGTTAAATATTTACGATGGACAGCGTCAAGAATTCAGGCACTCAGACTGTCAGTTTGGCTACCGAACCAGTATTTTTAAACAAGAATTTATTAATAAACTCTTAGTCTATCGTGTAACCTTTCAACTTAGAAAATACCATAAAGGCAAACCCAATCTGGTGTACGCTCCTCTTAAACAAGCCTTGTCAGAACACCCAGTATCTGAACTCACTCCTAAAATGATATACGATACCGTTGTTCAAATTCGACAAGAACGCATTCCAGACTACAACAAAGTCGGCAATGCAGGCAGTTTTTTTAAAAACCCGATTGTGGATGCGGAGTACTTTGCCAACCTGATCGAAAAGCACCCTGATATTCTTAGTCACAAAATGCTTGATGGAAATTATAAAATTCCCGCCGCCTGGTTAATTGAGCAAAGCGGATTAAAAGGCAAGTTTCATGGTCATGCTGCTGTTTCCAATAAACACGCCCTCTTTTTATTAAATTTAGGAGGTGCCAAAGGTTCAGAAATTGAAGAGCTGGCGCATATGGTTCAAGAAGAAGTAAACCATCAATTTGGCATACATCTCGAACCCGAAGTGATTATTTTGTAACGATTCTGCCTCTTAAAAAAAGAACCCTTCCATGCTTAAAAAGCCCTTATTTGACTTGGCTTAACTCATCAAGAGAAGTGCTAATTAAATCCTCTTTTTCTGGCACAGAATTCAGAGTTTCAATATGCAATGTCCGTGTTGGGAAGGCCATTTCAGCACCATGCGCTTCAACAATATCACTAATGTTCAACAACACATCCTCTTTAATTTCATGATAACGAATCCAGTTTGTCGTTTTGGTAAAGGTGTAAATAAAAAAGTCTAGCGAAGAGGCGTTAAACTGATTAAAGTTTACAATCAAAGTTTGTCGAGTATCAATTTCAGGGTGATTTTGCAGCATATTTTTAACCGCCTTAATAATTTCACGCATTTTATGCACATCTGCATAACGCACGCCCATCGTTTCTTTAATACGACGATTGGTCATTCTAGATGGGTTTTCAATTGCAATATTTGCAAAAATTCCGTTTGGAATATACAACGGGCGCTTATCAAAAGTACGCACCGTAGTCATGCGCCAACCAATGTGTTCAACCGTTCCTTCAATTTGGCGATCAGGTGAACGAATCCACTCTCCTACCTTAAACGGTTTATCCAAATACAGCATTAACCCACCAAAAACATTACCCAATAAATCTTTGGCCGCAAACCCAATGGCAATGCCCCCAACCCCACCAAAGGCCAGCAAGCCCGTTAAGCTTACGCCAAAAGCATTTAAGAAAAACAGCCCTGTTAAAATAAAAGCAAACAGTTTAATGATTTTGGCTAATGCCTCAACCGTCACCTCATCCAAACGGTCGTCGCCTTCTGCAAATACTTTTAAATGCGTTTCTAACCGTTGTACCAGACGAATCACAAACCACCCAACCGACAATGTTAAAATGGTATTCTTAAAAGCATTAATGTAATCCACCATTCCAACATAAATTTCTAACTGCAAAATCAAAGTGGTTAAGGCAAGAATGGTTCCTGTCACCCAAATAAAGAAAGAGACGGGTGCCCTTGCGGCATCTACAAAACTATCAAGCCAAACTTGCTCTTTTTTTTCCAAATACAGGTGAGTCGTTTTTAATACCCGTCGTTGCACCACATCCGCAATGGCAGTAACCAATAAAATACTGATCACCAGCAATAACCAAACCTGACCACCAAACAACGCGACCAAATCGCCCCAAAGACTCATCACTGCATCCATCTTTAAATTAGCTCCTGCTGATTATTTTTTTGATTTAAATCATTCACTACGCTTACCGCGGCTTGCCACTGTGGATCAAATTGTAATGTTTGATATTTAAACTTTCCGTGTGCATGTAACCGAATTAATCGTGCATGAGACAAGGTTTCAGCATGCCAGTTTAATCGACTTAACACCTCATCTGCCGCCACAGAATCATTGCATACCAACACAAGATCACACCCTACTTGCAATGCTTTTAAAACACGTTCTGGTGCCGTTCCATAAGCTTGTGCCGCTTTCATGCTCATATCATCACTGATAATGGCTCCTTCAAAATGACACTGCTTACGCAAGACCGCTTGCAACCAAACTTCTGAAAACCCCGCTGGTAAACTGTCCATTTTAGGGTAAATAACATGCGCGGGCATCACCGCATCCAGCCCATTTTCAATCAGGCGTAAAAAAGGTTGCATATCATGTTGTTGAATCTCCACAAAAGGGCGTTCATCCATCGCCACCTCAAGGTGTGTATCCGCTTCAATAAAACCGTGTCCAGGAAAATGTTTAGCTACAGCGGCCATTCCAGCCTTTCGCATCCCCAGCATGACATGAAACGATAAATTACCCACTGCAACACAATGGCGGTGAAACGCACGATCACCAATCACCTTGCTACCACCATAATCTAAATCCACCACGGGTGCGAAACTAAAGTCCACCCCTACAGACAATAACTCTGCCGCCAGCAACCAACCTATTTTTTCAGCAACATCATAACTATGTTGTTCATTTTGTTCATACAATTCACCTAAAAGGCGCATGGGAGGAATATGGGTAAATCCTTCACGAAAACGCTGCACCCGCCCACCTTCGTGGTCCACCGCAATCAAAAGCCTAGGATGGCGCAGAGCATGAATTTGTGCTGTTAGCCTTTGTAACTGCTCAATCGATTCAAAATTACGACTGAATAAAATGACACCTGCCACCAAAGGATCCATCAAGCGTTCGGCTTCCAAAGGTTGTAAATGCACGCCTTCAATGTCCACCATTATCGAACCTAAAGACATCGCTTTACCCTCTATTTTTTTCATGCTATCCCCTTTTTTAAGAAACCTTTGTGCAATGCCAACCATAAAAAATTCACCACCAGTAAGGGTAAATTGAGAAAAAAATTCATGACCGTATTGTGCAACCTACTCAAAATGACTCTATAATTTAACAATACTCACAACACAAATAACACTTACGCGAAGCGATTTTAACAAAAGAAGAAAAGCCTCATGCCAAAACTTATTGGAATTGCAACGCACTCCTGCTCAAAAGGCGCGATCTCCAAACACCAAAGCATATACGTCCACTTAAAGTCAGGGCTTGAAAAAGATTACCGAGGGCAACTCAATGCACAAACTCAAGTCACTCTATTGTCCGCCAAAACATGGCGTCGTGTTTGCCAAGCATTAAATACCACATTAGATTGGTCTGAAAGACGCGCCAACCTGCTCATAGATGACATGAATTTTAGCGAAGGAAGGCAACTGATTGGACAACGCATTAAAGTAGGCCCTATTTTACTTGAAATTACCGCTGAAACCGATCCATGTGAACGAATGGAGCAACTGTGCAAAGGTTTAAAAAAAGCGCTTACTCCCAACTGGTCAGGCGGGGTACGGTGCAAGGTGTTAAAAGAGGGAAAAATCAAACTTGGCGATCCGGTACAGCGTTTAAAACCAGAATCAACTCACTCTAAAAACAAGTCTTTATGAACCATTATGGTATTCAGGCTTATAAACATGCTTGTAAACATACTAAGAAAGGGGGAAAAATTTTTAATTAAATTTTTTCTCCCCCCCTATTTTATTAAGGAAGCTCTGAATAACTCCCTTAAAGCACTATTTACGGCATACTTTGGATTAATGAAGTAAGAGCGTAAGGAAAGCAAGAGGAGAAGCCTATTGTATAAATATCAAAATGCTATTTATGCTGTTATACAATAAACTTGACCCCCTTTATTTTTTATTTTCGTTTTTAATTTTTATTTTAAAAAGCAAAAAAGCCATTCAAACATTGAACGACTTTTTGTTTTTATTCATAAAATAATGAGATAAATCATGGGGACGATTATGACAAGCCCATCTCTTCTTTTATTTGTGCAACCCATTCCTCAATACGGCTATCGGTTAATTCAGGTTGCTGATCTTCGTCAATCCCCAGTCCAACAAAAAATTCTTCATCCTCTGTTACGGCTTTAGATTCATCAAATTCAAACCCTTCTGTAGAAGTATAGCCTGCTGGGGTTGCCCCATTTTCAACGGCAATATCGTGCATAAAGCCCATCGCATCCAAAAAATACTCAGAATAATCCGCTTGATCACCCAATCCAAAACAGGCAACGGTTTTACCCGTAAAATCAATGCCTTTAAACTCTTCCCAAAAGTCATCCCAACTGCTCTGCAACTCGCCATAATACCAGGTTGGCTGACCTAAAATAATGTTATCGTATTTTTCAAAATCTTCTACTCGTGCCGTTGATACATCGTAAACATCAACCTGATCTGCACCTATTTTATCTTTAATAATATCAGCGATTCGCTCAGTGTTTCCAGTATCGGTTCCATAAAATAGACCAACTTTACTCATGCTCTTATCCTTTTTTATCTTGTAGCGATTCAATCCAGCCTTCAAAAAAAGCAGACTCAAACCGGTTACCCATATTTTAACGACTTTAAGTCGTTCCACAACTACGTTAAGTAGTTACAAAAACGTAGCTACAAAAACGATGATTTTTAAATCTAAAAATAAAATACCAAATTTTGGTTTCATAACGAAACCAACTCTTTCTTTGCAACAGCGCTCTTTTTATCTAAAAATCAGTTCAAAACCTATGTATTGAATTTCGTACTGCTGTTAAAATAAATATTTGAGTGCCTGATGCTGACAATTTGGCTTGCCCAGAATCCAAGCGATTTTAAATAAAATTTCAAGTTAATTTTGTATGAAAAACACACCACCTGTTGATTGTTTTAAATGTCGTTATTTTTTTGTAACGTGGGATTCAAACAACCCTAGAGGTTGCAAAGCCTTTGGCTTTAAAACCACACAACTTCCCAGCGCAGTGGTTTTAGAAACCTCTGGCGAACCTTGCCTAAAATTTAGCCCAAAACCAAATGATAACCGTGGCTCTTCCTCTAACAAACACAATGGCTGGATTGCCTAAGAAAGTTCTGATTAAGGAAGCTCTGAATAAGGTCATTTTTCACCAGAAACAAACACGTAAGTCGTTGATTAATAAAATCACAGAATGTTGATTCAGGCTTAATCAGAGCTTCCTTAAGAAGACGCCAAAAGTCTCGTTAAAGCTGACCATAAAAAGTAAGGGCCAGGATCCGTTTTACGTTGAGGCGCAATATCACTGTGTCCAACAACATCGTGCGACTGTAAACTGGGATAGGCTTGCCACAACGCCTTAATAACCCCAGATAAACTATGATATTGAGAGGCGGTATAGCAAGTTTTATCCGTGCCTTCCAACTCAATTCCAATCGAAAAATCATTACAGTTTGTTCGCCCTTTAAAAGACGATTCACCAGCATGCCATGCACGTTGATGAAAAGGAACGTATTGTATTACGGAGCCATCACGATGAATGACCACATGTGCCGACACGGTTAAATGTTGTATTTCTTTAAAATAAGGGTCTTCTTTTGGGTTAAGCTGATTTAAAAATAATTGGTCAATTGCGTCTCCCCCAAACTGGTTCGGAGGTAAGCTCATGCCATGCACAACAATCAGTTCGGGCAACACACCTTCAGGGCGTGCATTGGCATTAGGGCTATCCCTAAACGTCACCCCATCCAACAATCCTGTTTGCGATTGTACCATATAAGTATTTTCTAAAATATCTGTATTCATAACGTTAGTATACAACGCTCACCCCCTGATAAAAAAGCCAACCCAAAAGAACGCTGAACGCATTTAAGGGACTTATTCAGAGATTCCTTAAGAAAAACATTTTTCCCACCAGAGCCATTGCACGAACTATAATGGAGCCTTTGTAAACCATGTTAACCTTAAAAAAAGAAAAAAACGATCCCAAAAATGAATGATATAAACTACTTTGATACGTTAGAAGAGACGGTTTTTACCGCGTTACAAGAAGATGTTCAAGGTGGGGATTTAACCGCAGAATTAATCCCCCATACCACTCAGGCAGAAGCCAATATTTTTTGCCGAGAGCCAGCCATATTATGTGGTCGCCCCTGGTTTGACGAAGTTTTTCGGCAAATTGATCCTTCCATTCAAATTAAATGGGTTGCAGAAGAAGGGGATCAAATTAAGGCCGATCAGCTTTTATGTACCCTTCAAGGGTCTGCTCAAAAAATTTTAACGGCTGAACGTACCGCTTTAAACTTTTTACAAACGCTCTCTGCCACCGCAACCGTTACCGCACAATACGTTAAGCAACTTAATGGCGCACGAACACAGCTATTGGATACCCGAAAAACGTTACCTGGATTGCGTTTAGCGCAAAAATATGCCGTCGCTTGTGGGGGGGGGAATAATCATCGTATCGGATTATACGATGCCATTTTAATTAAAGAAAATCATATTATGGCATCAGGCAGTATTTCAAAAGCGGTCAGCACAGCAAAACACAACCACCCTGACATAACCGTTGAAGTAGAAACCGAAAGTCTGGAAGAAGTTCAAGAAGCCTTGCAAGCTGGTGCAGACATTATTATGCTGGATAACTTTACCATTGAAATGATGCACCAGGCGGTTCAAATCGTCGCAAGAAAAGCCAAACTGGAAGTTTCTGGCAATGTCGAGCTGCAACACCTTGCATCTTTGGTTGAAACTCAAGTAGACTTCATTTCAACAGGTGCCATTACCAAACACATTAAAGCAATTGATCTTTCAATGCGATTTAATATGAAAAACAACTAATATTTAACATTCAAAATAAATCATAACCAATTGATTTTTTAAATTATTAGAATACAAAAACTATTAACAGATACCTAATTTAACAATAAAAAAAACAGGCTTGTAATCTTCGTGCACAATGAACACCTTTTATTAAACATCGTCTTATTACTTGGTATTGCGGTCTTAACCGTTTCAATCTCTCGACGCCTCCATTTCCCTTCTATTTTGGGTTATATCATTGTGGGAATGGTGGTTGGGCCTTATGGGTTTAGCCTTATCGAAAAAGAAGAAACCATTACGCTGCTGGCAGAGTTTGGCATTGTCTTTTTACTCTTTGCCATTGGACTGGAGTTTTCAATTACTCAAATGATTGCCATGCGAAAACTGGTATTTGGGCTAGGAACGGCACAAGTCTTTACCACGGCTTTGGTGGTTTATTTTATTGGCTGGATTGTAGGGTTAGATAACAACACCAATATCGTCATTGCAGGGGCATTTGCCCTCTCCTCCACCGCAATCGTAATTAAACAGTTGACAGAACAGTCCGAAATTCACTCCCGACACGGACGTTCTACCGTAGGGATTTTGATCTTTCAGGACATTATGGCCATCCCCCTTCTGATTTTAATTCCTGCACTGGCCATAAGTATGGGAGACAATAGCGAGCACGCACTGGCTTCCACTTTAGGCATTGCCTTTTTAAAAGGCATTTTAGTGGTTTTTCTAATGCATTTAATGGGCAAATATTTATTAAAACTCCTGTTCCATGAAGTTGCCAGTGCGAAATCTCAAGAACTCTTTACCCTTACCGTACTGACCGTTGCACTGGGAGCAGCAGCCTTTACCGAAGAGATGGGGCTTTCCATGACATTGGGGGCTTTTTTAGCAGGCATGATGCTCAGCGAAACCGAATATCGTCATCAAATTGAATCTGATATTCGTCCTTTTCAAGACATTTTATTAGGCCTGTTTTTTGTCACCGTTGGTATGTTAATTTCCCTTGATATTCTTATGGAACACTTTTGGACAGTGATGCTAATCACTCTGGTCATTTTTATTGTTAAAGGGGGGATTCTATATGGATTAGCTCGTCTGTTTAACAAACCATCGGGAGTCTCAACACGCATTGCCCTATCACTCTCTCAGGTGGGCGAATTTGGATTGGTCATTATCACACTGGCCTTTACCTATAATCTGTTGCCACAAGAAGAAGGAAACATTTTATTAACCGCTGCGGTATTAAGCATGTCCATTGCTCCCTTTTTAATTAAATTTAATGGTCGCATTGCTAACCTGATTCACCCCACCAGCTATAAAGCCAATCAAAAAGAGATTGAACACTCAATTGAAAGTGATACACAACACATATCAAACCACGTTATCTTGTGCGGTTTTGGGCGGGTTGGTCAAATTGTCGGACGTTTACTGCACTTCTCAAACCAGCGTTTTATCGCATTGGACATGGATATTTCTCGTGTAAATGAAGCGCATGCCGCAGGGGAAAATGTCTATTATGGTGATGCCAGTAAACAAACCATTTTACATGCCGCAGTCATTCAACGAGCCAAGGTGTTGATGATTACCTTTAGTGACTACCACACCTCATTAAAAATATTAAAAGCCGTGCGCCAAATGAATCCAGATATTCCCATTATTATTCGAACACAGGACGATCAAAATCTAAACGAGCTGATTGAAGCAGGCGCAACAGAAGTCATTCCTGATACCTTTGAATCCAGTATTATGCTGGCCTCTCATCTGTTACTTGTATTAGGACACCCTCCCAGACGAGTACTTAGATTAACCCGAAGTATTCGACAAGATCGCTACCAGTTATTAGAAAATTTTTACCCAGGTGAAGATGACAATCCACATAGACAACATCAAATAATGAAACACATTATTCACAGCATTCCACTGGATGAATCGGCTTTTATTGTTGGTAAAAAAATCAAGGATATGGACTTAGAAGCACTCAATGTCAGTATCAAAGCAATTAAACGCGGGCAAGTAAGAGGTGAAAGCCCTTCCGAAAACACCGTTATTAAAGAAAACGACAGCATTGTCATTACAGGGCTACCTGAAAATGTTGAAAAGGCAGAGTTTTATTTTAAAACAGGAAAGCAACCATAACCCGCTCTGCCCCGTGTCTCCCCTCCCAGCTCTTTTTCCCACCCTCCACCTGGCTTGGCCAAAGGAGGGTCAAATAAAAAAAAGAGAACAGACTCCTAGTCATGGTTGTGTATTTATTCTATCCAAATAAGAGAAGCCATTCTCCCTGTTTGACCTGAACGGCGATAAGAATAAAAAGAATCTGGTTGCGAATAAGTGCATAAATCCCCACCATAAACAGAATCAATTCCCAAATCCTGTAGTTCTTGACTGACCAGACCAACCAGATTGGCTAAATATTTGGGAGAGGCCTCCTTGTCTTTCCTTGCTTCAACGTCTGTAAAAAACGCACGATTTCGTGCGTCTTTGTTTACAAACGCATCAAATACAGTCTGTCCAACTTCAAAATGGGCAGCACTGATCGCTGGGCCAATCCACACCATTAATTCACTAGGATGGCACGCCACGGCATTCGATGCTAAAAAACCTTGAATGGTTTTACTCACAACCCCCTTCTGCAATCCTTTCCATCCTGCATGAATGGCCGCCACTAATGTACCACTCTGGTTCGTGACGAGTAGCGGTAAGCAATCCGCCGTCATCACGACAGACACACACCCTTTTTGAGTGGTCCATGATGCATCTGCAACAGGAGAATACATGGGGGGGGAAATATTTTTTGGGGACGCATCAAACGCCAATGTTAACGGTAAAGCAACCGCCACATCGGTATGTTGTTGGTCAAGCCAAACAGGAGAAGAAGGCAATTTTGCCTGTTTTATAAGGTTTTGACGATTATATGCAACTCGATCAGGTTCATCGCCCACATGCAAAGCGAGGTTAAAAGAATCAAAAGGCATTAAACTTTTCCCGCCTTTACGAGTGGTGCAAAGGGCTTTTACCTGTTTAGGTGCAGGCCAGTTTGGGGTAATAAACATCCGCTAACAACTCAATATCAATTTAAAAACGTTGCACAACAATCCCATCACAAATAAAAAAGGCGCGAATTCAAGAAATCATTGACTTGTTACGGGTCATTTAGGAATGTCTTCATCGGTTACCCACTCCACTTCCACACCATAATCATAGTCAAAATCATCGCTTCCTTGCATGGAGGATTCAAACACCTCAACATCTTCACGCAACACATCAATCAATTCAAACATATCATCAGGCATTTCGGCCTTTTTTTTGATGCATTTTCCCGTTACAGGATGAGTAAAGCTGAGTGCGCCAGCATGAAGAGCCTGACGCTTAAAGTTACGTAAAAAATCAACGAACTCTTCCATCATATTTTTAGGAATTTTAAAGCGTTTACCATACACTGGATCCCCTACTAAAGGGTAACCTAATGAAGCCATGTGCACTCGAATCTGGTGTGTGCGTCCCGTCTCCAGCTTAACTCGAATACGACTATGCTCTCTAAATCGTTCTAAAACGCGATAATGAGACACCGCCTCTTTACCACCAAAGGCTCTAATTGCCATTTTGGTACGGTCTTTAGGGTTGCGACCAATTGGCTGATTCACTGTGCCACCAATCGACATTTTCCCGACCACAACAGCATCGTAAATACGTTCAACCTCATGACGCTGTAATTGGTCGACCAAATGCGTTTGAGCAGGAATGGTTTTGGCCACCACCATCAACCCGGAGGTGTCTTTATCCAAACGGTGTACAATTCCTGCACGTGGCACCTCTCTTAAATCGGGATGATAAAACAGCAAGGCATTCATTAAAGTGCCATCAGGATTACCTGCTCCAGGGTGAACCACCAAACCAACAGGCTTGTTAATCACCATCACATCATCATCTTCATACACAATGTTTAATGGAATATCTTGTGCAGGTGAATTTAAATCTGTCACAATATCCACCAATAATGACACTTGCTCACCGCCTAAAACAGTCTGTTTGGGCTTGGTCCACACCACACCATCCAATGAAACATTTCCCTCTTTAATCCATTTCTGGATACGGCTTCGAGAATACTCCGGAAAAAGTGGCACAATGGCCATATCCAGGCGTTCGCCTAATGCATCATGTGGAATGGTGGCTGTTAATGTCTGTTTATTCAATGAAATACCCTTGTTGTTTTGCTCTAATCACCTAACGAAGCTGCCCCCTCTGATTAAGTCGCTTAAGGGAGCTCTGAATAAGTCCATTTTTTACCAGAAACAAGCATGTAAGTCATTGATTAATAAAATGACGAAAATGTTGATTGGGACTTAATCAGAGCTTCCCTAAAAAACGGCTCAATACTATCTTGGTGCAATCCATCAAATTAACCCCTTTCAAGGCGCGTAATTATGGAATTATGGTACAATCGTCTTAATTTTTTTATTAAAACGTATTGTATACCCAAGATGTACCTAAAAACTATTATAAAGAAAACATTGTTTGCTTCACTATTCGTTGCAACATTAGGCTTACAAGGGTGTTCAACCCTTTCTTCACTCATTGAAAAAGAGGATTCTGAAAAAACGGTTGAAGAGTTTTATGCCTCCGCAACCACCTCCTTTAAAGCCGAAATGTGGGATGCCGCCATTAAAGAGTATGAAAAACTCAGGTCTTTCTATCCTTACGGAAAATATGCGGAACAAAGCTACCTTGAACTGGCGTATGCTTACTATCGTTACAGCGAACCCGAATCCGCTATTCGAGAACTCAATGAATTTATTCGCCTTTTCCCCAAACACCCTAATGTCGATTATGCTTTGTACCTACGTGCACTGGCAGCAGATTCAATTAATAAAAGCTGGCTGGATAAATTTATAACCGATCCTGCCAGTCGGGACACCAAATCCACTTTACGAGCATTTCAATACTACAGTGAGCTATTAAACCGTTTTCCCAACAGTCAATATGCTCCAACGGCCAGCAAACGCTTAATTGTATTGCGTAACCAGATGGCTCGCCATGAATTTCACGTTGCACAATTTTACTTTAACAAACAAGCTTATTTGGCAGCGGCTAACCGAGCACGCTACATACTTGAACAATACCCTCAAGCGGTTATTACTCTAGACACTCTGGCACTATTGGAGCGTGCTTACCTCAAACTTGAAATGCCTGAAATCGCACAAGATATTCAAACCGTATACCACCTAAATGAAAAAAACCTGACCCCAAAAAAACGAACAGAACCTGTACAACAAGAAAACAAAGGCATTTGGCAAGCAACCAAAGACTTTTTTGAAGGGGTTTCACAATAATTTCCCCCCCCCCTTTATCCTTTTTAAGGAAGCTCTGAATAAGTCCCTAAAATGAAAACACAAATAAAAAAGACCACAATGTGTGGCCTTTTTTATAACCTTCTGAATTTGTATAAAAAAATACAGACCTTTCAACCGTTCTTCTGTCTATTCACTATGACTCTTGATAGCCACTGGTAATTGGATAACGACGATCTCGTCCAAAGGCCCGGTGTGTAATTTTAATACCAGGCGCGGCCTGGCGCCGTTTATACTCATTACGGTCAATCATTTTAATCACCCGTTGCACTTCTTTTTTTACCTTCTCATGACTTAAATTGAACGGGTTAACACAAGGTAAGGCACAAATTTGTTCAGGGGTTTTATCCTGTTTAACATACGCTTTAATAATGGCATCTAACACACCATAATCTGGCAAAGAGTCTTGATCGACTTGATCAGGGCGCAACTCCGCTGACGGAAGACGTGTTATCACCCGCTCAGGAATCACAGGTGATAACTGGTTGCGGTACTTCGCCAAACGATACACCAATGTTTTAGGCACATCTTTCAGTGGAGAAAACCCGCCTACCATATCACCATATAAAGTGGAATACCCCACCGCTACTTCACTTTTATTACTGGTTGCTAACACCATTTTTCCTGTTTTATTAGAAATGGCCATTAACAGTGTTCCTCGAATACGCGCTTGCAGATTTTCTTCCGTTATATCTGGTTCCATGCCTGAAAAAAGAGGCGATAATGCCGACTCAAAAGCAACGTACATCGGCTCAATCGAAATGGATTGATAAGCAACTCTTAATGTATCGGCCTGTTTTTTAGCATCCTCAATACTCATATCGGCGGTATAACGAAATGGCATCATAACTGCTTCCACCTTGTCTTCCCCCAAGGCATCGACCGCAATGGCCAGTGTAAGTGCCGAATCAATGCCGCCCGATAATCCAAGCACGACCTCTGAAAATCCATTTTTAGTCACATAATCCTTCACACCCATAATCAATGCCTGATACACCCGTGCTTCATCTTCATATAAGGGCGCCATTTCACCAGAGAGCATTTCAATCGTTTGTGTTTTTTTAACCAGTTTTACCGCAGAAAGAGCCGGTTTAAACTCTGGACTTTGAACGCACACTTGCCCATTTAAATCCATTGCAAAAGAACCGCCATCAAAGACCAGTTCATCCTGCCCACCCACCTGATTCACATAAATCACCGGCATACCAACTTCATCCACACGACGCTGAATCATATTCAGGCGATCCTGGTGCTTTTCGGCCGAAAAGGGCGATGCATTTAAAGATAAAACAACCTCTGCACCAACCTCTTTCGCTTGGGTGGCTGGCGAAATTTTCCAAATATCCTCACAAATCAATAAAGCAAACCGAATGCCCTTAAACGCCACCACACAAGGACGATTGCCGGCATTAAAGTAGCGTTGTTCATCAAACACACTGTAATTTGGTAAATATTGTTTCATATAACTGGCTTGAATTTCTCCATTTTCAATCCAGGCCGCCATATTAAAACATTCACCCAAGGCATCTTTCATGGGATAACCAATCACACATACAATGTCTTTAACCTGTTCACAAATTGCAGAAAGTGCCTGGTTTACCTGAGGATACAACCCCTCTCTTAACAGCAAATCTTCTGGTGGATACCCTGTAATGGTCATTTCAGGAAAGACGATAATATCGGCAGCACGCTCTTTTTTGGCTTGATGACAAGCTTGCACAATGCGTTGAACATTCCCCGAAATATCGCCCACAACAGGGTCAATTTGTGCCATAACAACCGTTACATGCGACGACATTTTAAGAAAGAGCCTTTAACATCGCATCCCCTAAATCAGCAGGAGACGGCACCACGACCACGCCTGCTGCTTTAAGTGCTGCACATTTTGCTTCAGCGGTGCCTTTACCCCCACTGACAATCGCACCGGCATGGCCCATTCGTTTGCCCGCAGGTGCAGTAACACCCGCAATATAAGCCACAACAGGCTTGGTTACATACGCTTTAATAAACGCTGCCGCATCCTCTTCCGCTTGACCACCAATCTCACCCACCATGATAATGCCTTCGGTTTGAGGATCCTTTTGGAACAGCGCCAAGCAATCAATAAAATTCATGCCTTGAATGGGATCGCCACCAATACCAACACAAGTTGACTGTCCTAAGCCATTTTGTGTGGTTTGATGCACGGCTTCATAGGTTAACGTCCCCGAACGAGAAACCACGCCGACTTTTCCAGCCAAATGAATATGACCAGGCATGATTCCGATTTTACACCCATCCTGATTGTCGCCAGGCGTGATTAAACCAGGACAATTTGGGCCAATTAAATACGCTTCGGATTTATCCAGTACCGCACGAACTTTCAACATATCCGCCACTGGAATGCCTTCGGTAATGCAGGTAATTACCTGAATGCCTGCCATAATGGCTTCAATAATCGAGTCGGCTGCAAACGCAGGTGGCACATAAATCATACTGGCTTCCGCACCGGTTTGCTCTACCGCTTCTTTAACCGTATTAAATACGGGAAGCCCCAGATGCGTTTGCCCTCCTTTACCAGGGGTGACCCCCCCAACCATGTTTGTTCCATATGCAATGGCTTGTTCTGAGTGAAAAGTACCTTGTTTTCCAGTAAATCCCTGGCAAATCACTTTTGTCGAATGGTCAATTAAAATACTCATCTATTACTTTCCTGCTACTTCAACCACTTTCGCGGCGGCATCTGCCAATCCATCTGCGGTTATAATTCTTAAGCCACTTTGAGCAAGCTTTTCTCGCCCTGATTCAACGTTGGTTCCTTCCAGCCGAACCACAACAGGAATGGTCAAGCCAACCTCTTGAACCGCTTTAATAATGCCTTCTGCAATCAAATCACAACGCACAATGCCCCCAAAAATATTGACTAAAATTGACTTGACATCAGATGAAGACAAAATTAATTTAAACGCTTCTGCTACACGATCAGGTGTCGCACCTCCGCCCACATCCAAAAAATTAGCAGGCTCGCCACCATTTAATTTAATAAGATCCATTGTGGCCATCGCTAATCCTGCACCATTAACCATGCAACCAATATCACCATCCAAAGCAATGTAGTTTAAATTGTGCTGAGAGGCCTTTGCTTCACGCGCATCTTCCTGAGAATCATCCCGCATATCAACCAACTCAGGTTGGCGATACAGGGCATTTGAATCAATATTTACCTTGGCATCCAAAGCAACCAGTTGATTGTCAGCGGTACGCACCAATGGGTTAATTTCTACTTGAGAAACGTCTTTATCCAGCGCCAGTTGATATAACTGCTTCATTAAAAAACCAATTTGCTTAAACGCCTCTCCTTTTAGCCCTAATGCAAACCCCACTTCTCGACACTGATAAGGCATCACACCCACGGTGGCATCAATATGAACAGAAAGTATTTTTTCAGGTGAGGTTTGTGCAACCTCTTCAATATCCATCCCCCCTGATGCAGAAATCACAAACGTATGAGTTCGGGTAACACGATCCACCACCAAGCTTAAATACAGCTCATCTTCAATCGCCAACGTTCCTTCAACTAATACGCTATTAACAGGCAATGCCTTACCTGCGGTTTGAATCGTTGCCAAAGAGCTGCCCAATAATTCGCTGGTAATCTGGTGCGCTTCTTCAAGTGTCGAAACAAGTTTTACCCCCCCTGCTTTACCTCGTGCGCCAGCATGAATTTGAGCTTTTACAACCCAACCATCACTGTTAATTGCATTAAGGGCGGTCTCAAGCTCACTTAAGTGAGAAACTAAATAACCTTTAGGTACGCCAATTCCGTATTCCGAAAAAAGCGCCTTAGACTGGTACTCATGTAGATTCATGTAATGAAACGTCTCCAACCTCCTGCCGAAAGAACCGTAACGATTCCTGATACAACAGAATTTTTAATAAGCAACGCACACAGAATGAATTCTTGCGTGCGTCGTGCTAAGATGAATGAAAAGAAATCTTTGAATGAAATCATCACACGTAAAAATGAGGTCTATTTCTTTCTCTATTTACCAAAACTTACCTTGTGCGGGCATCGAGTATTTCATTTTACGCTGAATATCGAACAAAGGTCTCTTTTAAAAAAAACTGGGGCTAACGACTCCGCTTCCTCCTTTAAAAAGGAGTCTTCTGAGTCGCTACAAATTTGCTGTTATTGTATGATTTTTAGAATCAAATTGCATGTTACTTACTCCTCTAACCCTAAAAAACATCCATTTTTCTTAAACAAAAGGGGCCGCAATGAGAGCCATTATTTTTTTACTGTTTGTCATATTCGTCTTTTTAGTCATTCGTTTTACTCTTAATCGAATCATTGAAATCCGAAACAAACAACGTGAACTTGACCCCAAAGCCTCTGAACCACAAAAAGCCGAGGCAATGGTTCAATGCGCCCAATGTGGCGTGCATTTACCTCAGTCAAATGCGTATTATGATGGAAAAGACACCTTTTGTAGCGAAGGGCATATGAAGCGTTTTCAGCAAAACACACCGTAAAAACGCAAGAAAGACCTCCACACGAAGGAGGCACAGATAAAAAAATGCCTAATTTTCTCCCCCCTCTCTCGTACAAAGAACGTCCTAAGAGTGAATAGCCAAAATGGTTGCGGTAAACACAATGGAATGATTTGCCAATGGGTGATTAAAATCCACTAAAACAACATCGTCACTTACCTCAACAATGGTTCCAGGAATTTCCTCCCCTGTTGGGGTTTTAAACCCAATCACGACCCCCGGTTGCAAATTCATCTTCTCTGAAAAATCCGCACGCGGCATGGAGTGAATATTGGCAGGGTCAGACCCTCCAAATGCTCGCTCTGGTGATAACGTAAATTTCGCGGTTGTCCCCTCTTCCAATCCAATTAACATCTCTTCCAAATTAGGCAAAAAGGTGCCATCCCCTAATGTAAACGTAAAAGGAGCATCCGTTTTTTCAATCTGCGTACCATCCAGCAATGTCAATTCAAATTCAATCTCAACCTGACTGTTTTCTGCAACAGTCAAGGGCAACGGGCTTGTTGTCATAACGTATTTCCTTTAAAAATATGAAAAGCCGTGTAAGGAATCAGGAGGGAAAAAAATGGTTGAATTTAAGAGAAATTAACACTTTTTAACTCACTTTTTTAACTATTTTTTTATAATGATTTGCTTTTATTTTGTTTGGCTTTAAATCACTTACAACCACTTTATTACGCCCTGTTGCCTTAGCCTCGTATAACCCCTTATCAGCCAACGTCAAAACTTCCCGTGCATCATAAAGATCTTCATGCGATTGAGCCACACCAATGCTCACCGTTACCCTGGTTCGGGTTGATTGCGTACCCAGCCTAAATTCAATCACACCCGCTTCCACAGTACGGCGTATTTTCTCCAGCTCAGGCAAAACCTGTTCAATGGTTTTATTGGCAAAAACAAGTGTAAATTCTTCCCCCCCATAACGAAAAGCCCGTCCTCCTTGTACATTATTTAACACACAAGCAACACGACGTAATACTTCATCACCAGCATCATGACCATAAGTATCATTAAAGGTTTTAAAGTGGTCAATATCCACCATAGCAACAACGTATTTTTTCCCGAGCCCCAAAAAATATTCCATTAAGGCTCTGCGACCATAAATGCCAGTTAACTCATCCGTATAGGCGATATGATGAGCTTCAAAAATAATCGCAAACGTTAAAATAATGGCCGAAAAGGCTGATATCCAGGCCAATACATCCAGCTCAAACCCCTGATTAAAGCCATACAACATTAAAACCAGAACCACAAAAACAGCATGATAAAGAATTTTAAAACTGGACTGGTTCATTTTTAACACAAGAAAAAACAGCGTTAATAAAAACATCAGTCCTGTTGAAAAAGACAAAAACAGAATATCAGAATCTTTTAAAATCGGAATACTCAATAACGCGAGGTCTTCTGAGGGAAGTGATCTTACCAACCAAAAGACAATGGCCGCCTGCACAAAAAAAATAAACAGAACCAGAGTATTTAAACGTACATTAAACACCCCTTTTTCCGGTAGAAAAACCCACAATAAAATATTTAAAGGCAATAACACAATTAAAATGGGAAACAACGTATCTGCCGTAACAGGAATGTTTAACCCAAAAGAGGAGAAATAAAACAGTACCGCATTAAAACACCCAATACTTAATAAAATTAATACCGGTTGAAGACGGTTTAACCACAACGCAATAAACACGCCCAACGCAACCGCCACATAAGGAAAAAACACAACAAGTGCCTGAATAGAGTTTGGCCAGGAAGGTATTTGATGCGAGGACCAAATGGCAAATAAGCTTACAATAAGCAACCATGTATAATGTTTTACAATGACCATCTATATTCCATAACACTAAACTTGATAACGACCTACCCTAAAACTTTTGCACGAAAGGGTACGCTATCATGGAGTCGTTAAGGAAGCTCTGAATAAGTCCATTTTTTACCAGAAATAAACATGTAAGTCATTGATTAATAAAATGACGAAAATGTTGATTGGGGCTTAATCAGAGCTTCCTTAAACACACTCTTCCATTTTTTAATTCATATTTTGAACTTTAAAATCAAAAAGCCCGTTTATGTTTTACCAAATAAACTAAACGGCTCATAAGGAACCTTTTTGCATTCAATGCGCCACTCCAGAGCATAACCACAGGTTGCATTTTCAATGCATTGTGCATGATCTGCGGAAAACGCCCCCTTTTTAAGAGCATTACGAGAACGATAAATATAACCTTCTTGGCACACCTGATTGGCTTTAACGCGCATGGCCCAACTGTCGAACCCCGTTACAGGTTCGTTATAGTATTCCGTTAAGTCATACATTTTTTTACTAATCTGAACCACCTGAACATCACGGGTAATCGATTGCAGTCCATCGCCTAAATTTCCTAACACTTCTCCCGTTGCATTAAGCGTACTGCTTACGCTTGAACACCCCGTAAAAAGGAGGGGAATGGTAACAACTAAAAGGCTTGACTGCCATCTTTTTTTAACCATTTTATTACTTGTTTTTTGGGTTATATTCATACTTTTTTCTTTTTATCCTTTACAAAATCACAAGACCTTTACATGATACTGCGTAATCAGGTCATTCCTTGGGACAGGCCACTCCTATGAGTCTGTCGGATTTAGGATGAATCTACTGCGAAAAAGCCATTTCGGTCCATTTTTCCGATCAATTTCGTTAAATATACTCAATATTCGCCTCAAATGATCGAAAAAATGGTCTCAAAATGGCTTTCTCTCGTGACGATCACCTAAGTCCGACAGACTCCTAGGGAGACTCCAATATCACTTCTTCTTTAATCCCCACTTCTGCAATCACATAACACAAGTTGGTCTGTAATTTTTTGCCGTTCACTAATAAAGACGTTCCCATAACATCTTCAGGGTTCACTCGAACATCCCCTTTATACACCTTAATAACCTTTCCGGTCATGCAACTGTATAATTCGATTTTTCGATCCAACCCGACCCAATCCGATTGCAAATTTTTTGCACTGTTGGCAACCTTATCACACGCAGAAAATAACAAAACGGTTAACATTGCACCTGTTACCAATAGGGTTTTTTTTAAAAACATACTCATTTTACCTCATTTTATTCGTACAATTGTAGCAAAGCATTTACCTCTTAAGCTTTTTCAAGAACCTGCTCTAAAAATTTAGGGTAACATACTTCTTTTAAAATCAAATCTAACGTCTTTTTACCATGTCCAATCACACCTTGCTTATTATCGGTTATGTCTGGCCAGAACCCAATTCATCGGCTGCTGGCACTCGAATGATGCAATTGATTACACTCTTTCGGCAGCAAGACTGGCACATTGTTTTTGCCAGTCCAGCCAAACAAGGAGCGCACAAAGTCGATCTAACCACTTTGGGGGTTCAGGAACACTCTATTGAACTCAATCACTCAAGCTTTGACCATTTTATTCAACAACTCAAGCCAGCCTGTGTAATATTTGACCGCTTTATGATGGAAGAGCAATTTGGGTGGCGTATAGCCAAACACCTTCCCAATGCCATTCGCATATTAAATACGGAAGACCTTCATAGCCTGAGAGCAGTTCGTCAAAATTGTGTTAAACAGTATTTAAAACAGAATCCAACCTCTTTTGACTTAAACGACCTGACTCTAACGAACCCAAAAACGGTATTTTACCAAATGGCATCGACCGATCTGGCCAAACGAGAAGTTGCGGCTATTTTTCGATGCGACTTAACCTTAATGGTTTCAGAATTTGAAATGGCATTATTGCAAACCGAATTTCAAGTTCCGCGTCAACAACTGTGCTATTTGCCACTGTTATACCCAAACAACCCGCTTATCCAAAACTCTTTCCCCTCTTTTGAAACACGCCAGCACTTTATAAGCATTGGCAATTTTAGACACGCCCCTAACTGGGATGCCGTGCTTTGGCTAAAACAAACCATTTGGCCTACAATTCGCCAACAACTGCCTAAAGCCCAACTGCATATTTACGGTGCCTATCCCCCTCCCAAAGCCACTCAATTACACAATGAAAAACAAGGATTTCATGTATTAGGCTGGGCTGAAAATGCACTTGAGGTTATGCAAAATGCCCGAGTGTGTTTAGCTCCTTTACGCTTTGGCGCAGGCATGAAAGGAAAGTTAGCGGATGCCATGCGCTGTGGTACACCCAGTGTTACTACCGAGATTGGAGCCGAATCCATGCAAGGCACATCCCAAACATGGGGGGGAAAAATTTCCAATACCCCCCATGATTTTGCCATGCAGGCAGTGGAACTTTACCGCTCCCCATCTTGTTGGCAAAAAGCCCAACAAACAGGATTTGAGATTATACAATCACGTTATATGTTACCCCATAACAGCCAGGTTCGTTTCTTAAGTCAACTAAAAAAAATCATGCGATGTCCCGAACAACATCGTCAATCCAGTTTTATTGGCTTAATGCTTAATCACCATCATCACAAAAGCACACAGTATATGGCACAATGGATTGAAGCAAAAAACAACAACTCAATCCGCCCCTGAAGGCCTCTGAAAAAGGGGGGCTTTATAGACGGGTTAAACCACTTACCCAAAACTCAATAAAGGTTCTCTTATGACTCACTCAACCAATCCATCGTCTAATGCCCCTAGAGCGCACCCCAATGATCCCTTGCACGGAATACCTTTAAAAGAAATTGTGATGCAACTTGAACAACATTATGGCTGGGAAAAACTGGCCGAGCGAATTCCCATTAACTGCTTCAAAAACAACCCTACACTCAAATCCAGTTTAACGTTTTTAAGAAAAACACCTTGGGCCAGAACCAAAGTAGAACAACTTTACCTTAAATCAAAAGCAAACTGGGGTAAATACAAATCGTAACATGGACTCTCAAATGGCTTTTGCAATAAAACAATACCCTGTTAAGGAAAATCCATTTTTCATCAGAAACAACTATCCTTTCAGTTTTTTTGCCCTGATTTTACATCCAGAGAATCCCGCCACTGGTCACCAATCAAATTAATAGCGAGTACCACCAGCATTAAGGCGATTCCTGGTGCCAGAACCAAATGGGGAGCCATGAGTAAATAACGGGTTCCCTCTTTAATCATACTGCCCCATGAAGCATCTGGAGGTTGTACTCCCAGTCCCAAAAAAGAGAGCCCCGCTTCAGAAATAACAGCACCCGCAATGCCAAAGGTGGCTTCAACCCCTAATGGCGCTAAAATAAGGGGTAAAACATGACGCCACAGCATCAAAGGCGTCGAAATACCTAATGAACGCGCCGCTAAAATATGCTCTCTGTGCCGTAAACTTAAGGTTTGTGCACGTGCTAACCGAGCATAACCAACCCATCCAACCACCACCAGTGCAAACACCACATTTTCAATTCCTGGACCTAAAATGGCCGCCAGAGCAATCGCAAGTAATAATCCGGGAAAAGCCAAAAAAACATCAATTATTTTAGTAATGACCTTATCGGTTATCCCTCCCATATAACCACTGTATACTCCAATGGTTGTTCCAATCACTGCTGAAAAAAAGACCACGCCCAATGCTACAAATAAAGAGGTTTGCGCCCCCAGAATTAAACGTTCCAGTACAGGGCGCCCCAGTTCATCTGAACCGAACGCCTGACGACTTAACAAAGCCTCTGAACTTGGGGGGGACAAAAACTGAGATAACACCACTTCATTGGCATGCTCACCTATAAAAAAACCGGCAATGGCCATAAAAAGCCAAAGAATCACAATGCTGTAACTTAGGTATTTCAACATGATTATGTGGCCACCCGAATTCTGGGGTCTAACCAGGCGTAAACCAATTCGGTTAAACCATTAATGGTAATGTACGCCACACTGATTACTAAAATACAGCCTTGCACCACGGGATAATCACGCCGTTGAATGGATTCGACTAAAAGTTGTCCCAATCCCGGCCAGTCAAATACCACTTCGGTAATCACCGCACCGCCCAATAACGTCCCCAACTGCAAGCCTAAAATGGTCACGACTGGCAATAAGGCATTAAGCAGTGCATGTTTGCCATACACAAGGCGTGCAGGCAACCCTTTGGCCTGGGCAGTGCGAATGTAATCCTCATGCAATACCTCTAAGAGCGAAGCACGCAACATTCGGGCTAAAATAGCGGCCAATGCCGTTCCCAGTGTGACGGCGGGCAATACCCAGGAAAAAGGTTGCTCTGCTCCACTGACTGGTAACCACGCCAAACTTAATGAAAAAAGCAAAATCAACATCGGCCCTAGCCAAAAATTAGGAATGGAAACCCCAATTAACGAGACCGTCATCGAAAGATGATCTGGCCATTTTCCTGCACGTAATGCCGCCCACAATCCCAATGGAAAGGCGATTAAAGCAGCAATCAACAGAGCCATTAGTGCTAACTGCAACGTCATGGGAAAACGCTCAGCAATCAACTCTGAAACAGGTTGATGAAAAAACAGCGACTCCCCTAAATCAAATTGAAAAATACCTGAAATATAGTGCCAGTACTGCATTGCAATCGGCAAGTTCAAACCCAGTTGCGTTCGCAAGGCCTCTTCATCCGCTGGACTGGCCCAATCGCCTAACATAACGGCAACCGGATCACCGGGAACAAGGTGGATTAAAAAAAACACCAGAGTCCCCACCACCCAGGAAATAAACAAAACCGAACCAAACAATTTAAAAAAATAGGAAATCATGCCGTAATTAACACCTCTGTCCCGACGGATACACAATCAAATAACGCCATCACATCTGCATTTCGCATTCGAATACAACCATGTGAACGAGGCACACCCATTGGCTCCGAATCGGGTGTGCCATGAATGTAAATATAACGCTGCATGGTATCAACCTGTCCTAAACGATTCATACCAATTTCTTGCCCAGACAGCCAAAGAATACGACTGAGTACCCAGTCCCGTTCGGGGTAAGCGTGAGCGAGTTCAGGGGTGTAAATTTCCCCTGTTGGCCGCCTGCCAATCAACACACTGTTAATGGGCAATCCTTCTCCAATTTTGGCACGAATCCGGTGACGCCCCAAAGGCGTTTTACCTGAATTTTTTTCCCCCCCTATGCCGTTTAGTGCAGAGCTAATGGGGTATTGACACACTTTTTGTTTACCCTGATAAAGACAGAGCGTTTGTGAAGAAACTGAAATCACCACTGAATACAAAATACGCTCTCCATTATTGATTTGAGGCTTGTTTATATTCTATACCCAACCAGGGAAACCGTTGATGCCCAGCGAAATGGTTTTTGCACTACCAAATATGGATTTTCATACCATACCAGCACTCCAGCAAGACTTTTTATAACCGATGCCGTAACCCCAATTCTTATATAAAAAATACCTTTGTTTATTTACAGTCAATCAATTCAAAAAAAATGAAATATTCATTGCATCAAAAGCAGCCTTATCCTCCTGCCCTTCAAACTCTTTAGAACGCAAGACATTGCTAAAAGCCACTCGTACATTCTTGTGCTGGTAGGCAATACCGTATTGAAAATCTAAAATCCAGGGGGTTTTCTCTACACGATGGCTTTCCTGAAAGGCATTCCCATCTAAAAAGATATTACGAAAAACCCCTCTGCCCTCTGTCCCAGCAAAGATATACCAACCTTTTCCCTCTTTAGTGGCACTAAAAAATGAAGCCCTTGGAAACCCAGGACTGATATTGGGAGGACCGATGTCATTTTTTAAATTCTGACCCATACGAAACATCAACCCCGCACCGGCATAGGTGTATACGTTTCCTAATACCAACACACGATAAGGCGACCAAGCGTATTCTAAGCCATTCTTTAAGAATGTAAAATATTCGGTTTTTCGAACATAGGTTGCAAAGACATCAAGCTCATCTTTTAACTGGTTTTTCCAACCATAAAGGTGAGGTATGTCGCTTCATGTAGTTGATTTGCAAACCATTGGTATAAAACCGGTCATCACCACTACCAAAAAGGTCATTTTCAATTTGAATCCCCCAATAACTGGGTTCTTTAGCTGTTTGATTTGCCACGGCTTGAAGTGGCCAAAACAAAAACAAAAGAGCAACCATTCCTGTTTTATTGTTCTGAATTTTTTGCATAAAATGCCTTAATTTTTAAACTTAAATTTCTTCCCCCCCCTCTTCTAACGAATTTACGCCACCATTAAGTCATCTGTTTATTCATAAATTATTCGTAAGTTCGTCCATTGTGCTTGAGCCAACCGCCAATATGTCGGCCTCTTGGATCGTGATGCGTCCAGTGAACCACGCCCCCTTTTTCGTTCCACTCGTATTCGCCATAAAATTCAACCGTATCGCCTCTTCTGATATTCGGAATT
>WFPP01000048.1 GCA_015487495.1 Thiomicrorhabdus sp. | reverse complement strand
GAAGGAACAGAAATGGTTATGCCTGGTGATAACGTTCAAATGAAAGTTGAATTAATCAACCCGATTGCGATGGATGAAGGTTTGCGTTTTGCGATTCGTGAAGGTGGTCGTACAGTGGGTGCGGGTGTTGTTTCCAAAATTTTGGATTAATGGCTTTAGCGCTTGCAACATAAGAAAATGGGATGTATAATCCCGTTTTTTGTGACATAACTTCAGGGGTATAGCTCCAATTGGTAGAGCACCGGATTCCAAATCCGGGTGTTGGGAGTTCGAGTCTCTCTACCCCTGCCAATATCCAACGGCCCGTGTTTCATTAGAAATACGGGTCGTTTTTAATTTAGCTGAAGGGTTTTATGAGTAAAGAAATGGAAAAAGATAATTCTGCTCGCTCTCTGGATACGGTCAAGTTGCTGTTGTCTATAGCGATACTGATTGGCTCCCTTGTTGGGTATTATACGTTTCCAGATGTTCACGCTGTTATTCGTGTTCTTGGTGTTGTAGTTGGGATTGGTCTTGCTCTTTTTACTTTGTATCAGACAGCAATTGGGCAAAGTTGGTATCACTATTTGATGCATGCTAAGCGTGAGGTTAAGTTGGTTGTTTGGCCAACTCGTCCTGAGACGGTTCAAATGACATTGATTGTATTTGTCGTTGTGATTCTGATGGGAATCTTTTTGTGGTTGGTCGATATGCTCTTTTTGTGGGCTGTTCAATTGTTAACAGGTCAAGGTGGGTAAGATGGCAAAAAGATGGTATGTCGTTCATGCTTATTCGGGGTATGAGAAGAAAGTTCAGAAGAGTCTTCATGATTATATTGAGCGCGCTGGGCTTCAAGATGAGTTTGGTGAGATGCTGGTTCCTTGTGAGGAAGTGGTTGAGATTCGTGATGGCAAAAAGAGAACCAGTGAGCGTAAGTTTTTTCCTGGTTATGTTTTGGTTCAAATGGAAATGAATGAGGCGACATGGCATTTGGTAAAAAGTGTTCCTCAGGTGATGGGATTTATTGGTGGTACGAGTGATCGTCCCGCTCCCATTTCACAAAAAGAAGTGGATCGTATTCTCGAACGTATCGAGACCAGCGTTGATAAGCCACGTCCAAAAGTAATCTATGAGCCTGGTGAAATGGTTCGCGTTATTGATGGCCCTTTTAAGGATTTTGAGGCTGTGCTTGAGGGGGTGGATTACGATAAGAATAAGTTAGAGGTGACAGTCTTGATTTTTGGGCGTTCTACGCCTGTTGAGCTTGAGTTCGCTCAGGTGGAAAAGATTTAATCGGTTCTAGTCGATTTTAGTTTAGGGGAGCTGTTAATTAAGCGTTTGACCCATATTGAGGAGAAGAGAAATGGCTAAAAAAATTGAAGCCTACATCAAGTTGCAAGTACCAGCCGGTGCAGCAAATCCAAGTCCACCTGTTGGTCCTGCTTTAGGTCAGCATGGTGTAAATATTATGGAGTTTTGTAAGGCGTTTAATGCTCAGACACAAAGTCTGGAAAAAAACATGCCTGTGCCTGTTGTGATTTCGGTCTTTAGTGATCGTAGTTTTTCGTTTGTAACCAAAACACCCCCTGCGTCGATTCTTTTGAAGAAGGCGGCGGGTATTAAGAGTGGTAGTGCGATTCCAAATGTTGATAAAGTTGGAACGGTAACGCGTGCTCAGTTGGAAGAGATCGCGAATACAAAGATGGCGGATTTGAATGCCAATGATTTAGATGCGGCAGTTAAAATTATTGCGGGTTCTGCTCGCAGTATGGGCTTGGTGGTCGAGGGTTAATGAAATGGCAAAGCTAACAAAAAAACAAAAAATCAATGCAGAACGCGTAAATCGTGGTGTTGCGTATTCGGCATCTGAGGGGTTTGATTTGGTTAAAGAATTGGCCACAGCGAATTTTAAGGAATCCGTTGATGTGGCGGTTTCATTAGGGATTGATCCACGTAAGTCGGATCAGGTTGTTCGTGGCGCGGTTGTGCTACCGAATGGAACGGGCAAAGATGTGCGTGTCGCTGTTTTTACAGGTGAAGCTAATCAAGCGGCCGCAAAAGAAGCCGGTGCAGAGTTTGTTGGTATGGAAGAGTTGGCCAACGAAGTTAAAAAGGGCATGATGGATTTTGATGTTGTTATTGCTTCTCCTGATGCAATGCGTGTAGTAGGTATGCTTGGTCAAGTGTTGGGGCCACGTGGTTTGATGCCAAACCCTAAGACAGGCACGGTAACCCCTGATGTTGTGAAGGCAATTAGCAATGCAAAAGCGGGTCAAGCACGTTTTCGTGCTGATAAAGCAGGTATTGTTCATGCCGCGATTGGAACGGTTGAGTTTGAATCAGCTAAGTTAAAAGAGAATTTGAATGTCCTTTTGGAGGAGCTTAATAAGGCTAAGCCTGCTTCTGCTAAAGGTGTTTATGTTAAAAAAGTGACTGTTTCTTCAACAATGGGCCCTGGTCTGTTGATTGATCAGTCGACAATATAATGAGGTCTGCATATAGTTTGTATGTAGGCGTTATTTGCGAATTGGGACTCCTTAAATCAGATAGTTGGATTTCGAGTGAGTGCCCATCGCAGACCGCGGGCGAATGTAAACACTGCATTCTTAATAGTTATTAAGCCTGCGTAGATGGAAGAGTCCGGTTTTTAACTGGACTGTTTGGAGGTTATATGGCACTCAATATCGAAGGTAAAAAGCTTGTCGTTGAAGAAGTTTCTGCGATTGCAGCAGAAGCAGGCTCAATGGTTGTAGCGGAATATCGTGGGTTGACTGTAGAACAAATGACTCAGTTGCGTGCAAGTGCGCGTACGGCAAATGTTAAGGTTCGTGTTATTAAAAATACGCTGGCTCGTCGTGCGGTTGCAGGTACAAAATTTGAAGACATGGCTGAGACCTTTGTTGGTCCGTTGGTGTTTGCTTTTTCTGGTGAAGAGTTGGGCAATGCTGCGCGTGTTTTTAAAGACTTTGCTAAAGACAATAAGGCCTTAGTTGTTAAGTCGTTGTCTATTGGTGAAGGGGTTATGGCTGCAGATCAATTGGTGGCTGTTGCGGCTCTACCGACTTACGATGAAGCCGTGAGTAAGCTTCTGTATGTAATGAAAGAACCTGTTGCAAAGCTTGCACGTGGTTTGGTTGCTGTTAAAGAGCAAAAAGAAGCGGAAGCAGCTTAAGTTGTAAAAGCTAGTATTGTTTACGAAAAACAAATTTAATTAAATTTTTGGAGATTTCAAATGTCTGTATCAAAAGATGATATTTTAGAAGCCGTTGCCAACATGTCTGTAATGGAAGTTGTTGAGCTTGTTGAAGCAATGGAAGAGAAGTTTGGTGTATCTGCAGCGGCTGTTGCTGTTGCTGGGCCGGCGGGTGATGCGGGTGGTTCTGCTGCTGAGCAAACTGAATTTGATGTTGTTCTTACCGGTCCTGGGCCTAATAAGGTTGCAGCGATTAAAGCGGTTCGTGCTGCAACCGGTTTAGGTCTTAAGGAAGCGAAATCAGCTGTAGAAAGTGCGCCTTTTACTTTGAAAGAAGCGGTTTCTAAAGAGGAAGCAGATGCTTTGGCAAATGACTTGAAAGAAGCTGGTATTGAAGTAGAAGTTAAGTAATTTGACTTGTGTTTGCTGATTTGTTCAGCATAGGAATGGCTGGTGCTTAGCACCGGCCTTTTCGCGTTTTTAACAGTGTGTAAAAGTGTGTTAGTAATCTGTGGGTAACATGGAACGCTACTACAGTTTTATGCATTAAATTTGTAACAACTTTGTTACGTGTATTCCTGACAACCAACGTCGAGGTAAAAAATGACATATTCTTTAGTCGAGAAGAAACGTGTTCGTAAAGACTTTGCGAAACTCCCACCTATTGTAGAAGTTCCTTATTTATTGTCCCTGCAAAAAGGGTCTTTTCATGATTTCTTACAAAAAGATAAAAAACCCTCAGAGAGAGCTAAGGTCGGTTTACACTCTGCTTTTCAATCGATTTTTCCTATTCATGGTGTTGCTGGAACAGCAGATCTAGAGTATGTCAGTTATTACATGGGTGAACCGGAGTTTGATGTTAAAGAGTGTAAGCAACGCGGTGTTACCTATGCTTCCCCTCTTCGTGTAAAAATGCGATTGGTTTTGTTTGATAAAAATGCCCCTGCGGGTAAGCGTCCGGTTAAGGATGTTAAGGAGCAGGAGGTCTATTTAGGGGATATTCCTCTAATGACTGATAATGGGACCTTTGTTATTAATGGAACAGAGCGAGTGATTGTGACACAGTTACATCGTTCCCCTGGCGTTATTTTTGATAGTGATAAAGGAAAATCCCATTCTTCAGCAAAACTATTATTTAATGCGAGAGTGATTCCTTATCGTGGTTCTTGGTTGGATTTTGAGTTTGACCATAATGATTGTCTTTTTGCAAGAATAGATCGCCGTAGAAAATTACCTGTGTCCGTTCTATTACGCGCAATGGGGTATTCAAATGAAGAAATTCTGGGTGAGTTTTTTGCGTCAAATACGGTTAAACGCTTGAAAAAAGGGTTTAAGCTAACATTAAATTTTGATCAGCTAAAAGGCCAGGTGGCTGCTTTTGATATTGAGCATAATGGTAAAAAATTAGTTGAGGTTGGTAAGCGTATTACAGCTCGAACGATTAAGCTATTAAAAGAATCGGGAGTGGATTCTGTTATTGTGCCAGATGAGTATCTTATTGGTAAGGTGCTGGCTTCTGGTATTACGGATAAGACAACGGGTGAGCTTGTTTGTCGTACGAATGAGGTATTGACAGCCGATACGTTAGAAAAAATTTCAGCCATTTCAGGTTGTGAATTTAAAATTATTTATGTGGATGAATTGGAAAACGGACCTTATATGTCCGATACCTTGAACCTAGATTCAACCACGTCTCAACTTGAAGCACAGGTTGAGATTTATCGTATGATGCGTCCAGGCGAGCCGCCAACAAAAGACTCTTCAGAAGCCTTGTTTAAAAGTTTGTTTTTTGATGAAGGGCGTTATGATCTTTCTTCTGTGGGTCGAATGAAGTTAAACCGTCGTTTAGGTCGTAAAAATAATGATGGTTCAACTATTCTTGAAAAAGAAGATATTATTTTGGTCTTGAAGGAGTTAATTAATATTCGTAATGGTTTAAGTACGGTTGATGATATTGATGCTTTAGGAAATCGTCGTATTCGAGCCGTTGGAGAAATGGCTGAAAATGCCTTTCGAGTTGGATTGGTTCGCGTAGAGCGGGCTGTGAAAGAACGTTTAAATCAGGCTGAAACAGATGGTTTGTTGCCACAGGATTTAATTAATGCCAAGCCTGTTTCTGCAGCGGTTAAAGAGTTTTTTGGTTCAAGTCAGTTATCGCAGTTTATGGATCAAGTAAATCCACTGTCTGAGGTAACACATAAACGCCGTGTTTCTGCACTGGGGCCGGGTGGTCTTACGCGTGAGCGTGCCGGTTTTGAGGTGCGAGATGTGCATCCGACGCATTACGGTCGAGTTTGTCCGATTGAAACACCAGAAGGTCCAAACATTGGATTGATTAATACGTTGGCAATTTATGCTAAAACGAATGAGTATGGTTTCTTGGAAACGCCGTATCGTAAAGTGGTTGATGGCCGAGTTACGGATGAAGTGGAGTACATTTCTGCCATTGATGAAATGCAATTCGTGATTGCACAGGCCAGTGCAAATCTTGATTCAAATAATCAATTTATTGATAACTTGATTTCAGCTAGGCATCAAAATGAGTTTACTTTGGCATCACCTAAAGATATTAATTTCATGGATGTCTCTCCTAAGCAAATTGTTTCTGTTGCGGCGGCTTTAATTCCCTTTTTGGAGCATGATGATGCTAACCGAGCCTTGATGGGAGCAAACATGCAACGTCAAGCGGTACCAACTTTGCGTGCAGATAAGCCTTTGGTCGGTACTGGAATAGAGAAAATTGTCGCGATTGATTCTGGTGTTACCGTTGTTGCTGATAGGGGGGGGGAAATTTTATCTTCTGATGCTTCTCGTATTGTTGTTCGTGTTGCCGAAAATGAAATTAAGGAAGGTGAATCCGGAGTTGACATCTATAATCTAGTTAAATATCAGCGTTCTAATCAAAATACTTGTATTAATCAAAAGCCGATTGTTAAAAAAGGGGATGTGATTGTACGGGGTGATGTTTTGGCAGATGGCCCTTCAACCGATTTGGGAGAATTGGCTCTTGGTCAAAATATGCGTATCGCATTTATGCCTTGGAATGGGTATAACTTTGAAGATTCGATTTTGATTTCAGAGCGGGTGGTGCAAGAAGATCGATATACAACGATTCATATTGAAGAGTTGACTTGTTTGGCACGAGATACAAAGCTTGGGCCTGAAGAAATTACCGCTGATATTCCAAATGTAGGGGAGTCTGCTTTGGCTTCTTTGGATGAGTGTGGCATTGTATATGTTGGTGCAGAGGTTAAGCAGGGTGATATTTTAGTCGGGAAGGTTACGCCAAAAGGTGAAACTCAGTTGACGCCAGAAGAAAAATTGCTGCGTGCTATTTTTGGTGAAAAAGCCTCCGATGTAAAAGACACCTCTTTGCGTGTGACGAAGGGTATTGAAGGAACGGTAATAGATGTTCAGGTTTTTACTCGTGAAGGCATTGAAAAGGACTCTCGCGCAATCGCAATCCATGAGGAAGAGTTGTCTCGTATTCGTAAGGATATTGATGAGCAGTACACGATTTTTGAAAACGATGTATTGAATCGTATTCACACCATGCTTTTAGGCCATAAGTTAGTGGATGGAACGGAAGTGACTGCCTCTTATTTGTCTGGTATTGAGCGAACAAAGTGGTTTGTGTTAAATGTGGATGATGCTGACGTTTCACGCCAGTTAGAAGCGCTTGAAGCACAATTAAAAGCTCAACGTGCTGCCTTTAATGAAGCGTATGAAGAGAAGCGTAAAAAGTTAACGCAAGGTGATGATTTAGCCGCCGGTGTTTCTAAAATGGTTAAGGTTTATGTGGCGATTAAACGTCGCATTCAGCCTGGTGATAAAATGGCTGGACGTCATGGTAATAAAGGGGTGATTTCTCGCATTTGTCCTGTAGAAGATATGCCATATGATGAAACGGGCCGTCCTGTTGATATTTGCTTGAATCCATTAGGGGTTCCATCTCGAATGAACGTGGGGCAAATTTTAGAGGTGCATTTAGGGCTTGCTGCCGAAGGGCTGGGTACGAAAATTAATGCAATGCTTCAAGCTCAAGCTAATATTGCAGAGTTAAGAAGCTTTTTGGATAAAATTTATAATCAAACTCAGGGGCAATCAGTTGATTTTGAGCAGTTTAGTGATGAAGAAATTATTGAGCTGGCACAGAATTTAAAGAAAGGGGTTCCTGTTGCTTCGGCTGTTTTTGATGGTGTGACAGAAGAGCAGATTAAAGCCATGTTAAAGATGGCAGATTTGCCAGAATCAGGGCAAATGACATTGTATGACGGTTTGACTGGTGAAGCTTTTGATCGTCCTGTGACAGTTGGTTATATGTACTATTTGAAGTTGAATCATTTGGTGGATGACAAAATGCATGCTCGTTCAACAGGGCCTTATAGTCTTGTTACACAGCAGCCACTGGGTGGTAAAGCCCAATTTGGTGGACAACGATTTGGAGAGATGGAGGTATGGGCGCTAGAAGCTTATGGTGCGGCATTTACTCTTCAGGAAATGTTGACTGTTAAGTCGGATGATTTAAATGGGCGTACAAGAATGTATAAAAACATTGTTGATGGAAATGAATATATGGAACCAGGTATGCCAGAGTCATTTAGTGTATTGCGTAAAGAGATTCGTGCGTTAGGTATTGATATAGAGTTGGAGCAAGATTAATGAAAGATTTACTTGGTTTTTTAAAAAAACAGAATGTGAGTAGTGATTTTGATGCAATTAAAGTATCGCTTGCGTCTCCAGAAAAAATTCGTTCATGGTCGTATGGTGAGGTAAAAAAGCCAGAAACAATTAACTACCGTACGTTTAAACCAGAAAGAGACGGTTTGTTTTGTGCAAAGATTTTTGGGCCGATTCGAGATTTTGAATGTTTGTGTGGTAAATATAAGCGTTTGAAGCATCGAGGGGTTATTTGTGAAAAATGCGGTGTTGAGGTAACACAGTCGAAAGTGCGTCGTGAGCGTATGGGGCATATTGATCTTGCTACCTCTGTGGCTCATATCTGGTTTCTGAAATCACTGCCTTCCCGTATTGGTTTGATGCTTGGTAAAACATTAAAGTCCATTGAATCCGTTTTGTATTTTGAAGCCTTTATGGTAGTTGATCCAGGGTTAACCCCGCTTGAGCCTTGGCAGTTATTAACGGAAGAAGAGTATTTGGATGCTTTGGATGAGCATGGCGATGAATTTGAGGCGCTGATGGGTGCTGAAGCCATTAAAAAAATGTTGCAATCCATCGATTTGGCTGCGGAAGCAGAGGCGTTGCACCAGAGTATTGAAAGCACAAAGTCTGAAACTGAGCAGAAAAAAATTACTAAGCGTCTTAAATTAATTGAGGCTTTTTTAGGTTCTGGAAATAAGCCTGAGTGGATGGTTTTGGATGTTCTTCCTGTTCTGCCTCCTGAGTTGCGCCCACTTGTTCCTCTTGATGGTGGACGATTTGCTACGTCTGATTTAAATGATCTTTATCGTCGAGTGATTAATCGTAATAATCGTTTAAAGCGTTTGCTTGACCTTATGGCGCCGGATATTATTGTACGTAACGAAAAGCGCATGCTTCAGGAGTCGGTTGATTCATTGCTTGATAATGGGCGTCGTGGTCGTGCGGTAACGGGTACAAATAAGCGTCAATTGAAATCATTGGCGGATATGATTAAAGGTAAGCAAGGACGTTTTCGTCAAAATTTGCTGGGTAAGCGAGTTGATTACTCAGGTCGTTCGGTGATTGTGGTTGGGCCTACATTGCGTTTGCATCAGTGTGGCTTGCCGAAAAAAATGGCTTTAGAATTGTTTAAGCCTTTTATTTTTAGCAAATTGCAAAAGCGTGGTTCTGTGCCGACGATTAAGGCAGCGAAAAAAATGGTTGAGCAAGGGTTGCCAGAAGTATGGGATGTTTTGGATGAAGTTATTCGAGAGCACCCTATTTTGCTTAACCGTGCTCCAACATTACATCGATTGGGGATTCAGGCGTTTGAACCGGTTTTAATTGAAGGCAAGGCAATTAACTTGCACCCACTGGTTTGTTCGGCATTTAATGCCGATTTTGATGGGGATCAGATGGCGGTACATGTTCCACTGTCTTTGGAAGCTCAATTAGAAGCCCGCACGTTAATGATGTCTACGAATAACTTGTTGTCTCCAGCAAATGGAGAGCCAATTATTGTGCCTTCTCAGGATGTTGTTTTAGGTCTGTATTACATTACCAGAGAACAAATTAATGGATTGGGTGAAGGGAAAGCATTTTCAAGTTGGCAAGAAGTTCAAAGAGCGATTGATACAAACGTTGTGCATTTGCATACCCGTATTAAATTGAAGTTGGTTGAAACGATTATTGATGAATCTGGCGTTGAAAGTGTCACGACCAAAGTGGTTGATACAACAGCTGGACGAGCTTTAATGTTTAAAATTCTGCCTAAAGGCTTGAGTTTTGACCTGATTAATAAGAACTTAACCAAGAAAAATATCAGTACCGTTTTAAATACGTGTTATCGAGTATTAGGCCCTAAAGAAACGGTTATTTTTGCAGATCAGCTTATGTATGCAGGCTTTAAATGGTCTACTACTGCGGGCCTTTCTTTTTGTTCAGATGATATGTTAATCCCTGATGAGAAGGCGGAGATTATTAAACGTGCTGAATCTCAAGTAGAAGAGATTCAAAGCCAGTTCTCACAAGGTTTGGTAACAGAGGGGGAGCGTTACAATAAAGTCGTTGATATTTGGTCTCATACTAATGAGCTTGTGACGAAAGCAATGATGGATGAGCTTCAGTTTGAGACAGTTGTGGATGCGGAAGGCAATGAGGTGCAACAAACTTCTTTTAATTCTGTTTATATGATGGCCGATTCTGGTGCGCGTGGATCTGTTGCTCAGATGCGCCAATTAGGCGGAATGCGTGGTTTGATGGCAAAGCCAGATGGCTCTATTATTGAAACGCCGATTACTGCAAATTTCCGTGAGGGGTTGAATGTCCTTCAGTACTTTATTTCAACACATGGAGCTCGTAAAGGGTTGGCTGATACGGCACTTAAAACGGCTAACTCTGGTTATTTAACGCGTCGTTTAGTTGATGTTGCACAAGATGTTGTGGTAACCGAAGCTGATTGTGGTACGGATACCAGTGTTAGTATGACGGCACATGTAGATGGTGGAGATGTTGTTGAAACATTGAGAAATCGTGTTTTGGGGCGTTTTGTTAACAAGGATGTTATGACCCATGATGGTCAACTGCTAGTTGAAAAAGGGACTTTAATTGATGAGAGTGTGGCAGATTTAATTGATATGAATGGCGTTGATCATGTGAATGTTCGTTCACCAATGACATGTGAAACAAAATTTGGTATTTGTCAAAAATGCTATGGTCGTGATTTGGCTCGTGGACACTTGGTTAATATGGGAGAAGCGGTCGGTGTTATGGCGGCACAGTCGATTGGTGAACCTGGAACTCAATTAACAATGCGTACCTTTCACATTGGTGGAACAGCATCGGGTTCTGCAGCTCAAAGCCAGATTGAAGTTAGGCACTCTGGAAGCGTGAAGTGGGATAATATTAAGACAATTACCAATCCAGATGGGCAGATCGTTGTCACATCCCGCTCTGGAGTTGTGTCTGTTATTGATAAAAAAGGCCGTGAGCAGGAGCGTTATAAAATTCAGTACGGAAGTATTTTGTCTGTTAAAGAAGGGGGGAAGGTTTCTTCTGGTGACGTGCTTTGCCAGTGGGATCCGCATACGCATCCTGTTATTACTGAGGTTGGAGGGTTACTTCAATTTGGTAATTTTGAAGGTACTGTTGAAGAAAATGTTGATGAATTGACTGGGTTAACTACGCATGTTGTTAAGGATGCAAAAGAGCGAGCATTAGCGGCGAAAGAAGCGCGTCCTTATATTGCATTGGTCAGTTCGAAAGGGACTGCCATACACTTCCCAGGTACGCAAACTCCAGCTATTTATTACCTTCCTGAGAATAGTGTTGTTGTGGTTCAGGAGAATAGTGAGGTGGGAGCAGGTCAGATCTTGGCAAGAATTCCTCAAGCATCTTCTAAGAACAAGGATATTACTGGGGGCTTGCCTAGAGTTGCCGATTTATTTGAAGCACGTCAGCCTAAAGAGCCTTCTATTATGGCTGAAGTATCGGGTGTTTTTGGTTTTGGTAAAGAGACAAAAGGCAAACAACGTTTAGTGATTACTCAGGATAGTGGTGAACAGTATGAAGCGCTTATTCCTAAGTGGCGTACGGTGAGTGTCTTTGAAGGTGAGCGCGTTGAGAAAGGGGATGTGATTGTTGATGGTAACCCGAATCCACATGATATTTTACGATTGTTAGGGATTGAAAAGCTTGCTGAATATATTGTCGATGAGGTTCAGGATGTTTACCGTTTGCAAGGTGTAAAAATTAATGATAAGCATATTGAGACAATTGTTCGGCAAATGTTGCGTAAGGTCGAAGTAAAGTCTGTAGGGGATACAGGCCTTATTAAGGGTGAGCAAACCGAATATTCTAAAGTGGTTGCCTTAAACGAGCAGGTGCGTGATGAAGGAGGGGTTGAAGCGACATTTGAACGAGTCTTATTAGGGATTACGAAAGCATCACTTGCAACTGAATCCTTTATTTCAGCGGCGTCTTTCCAGGAAACGACTCGGGTATTGACTGAAGCAGCCGTTAGTGGAAAGCGTGATGCGCTGGTTGGTTTGAAAGAAAATGTGATTGTTGGACGTTTAATTCCAGCGGGAACCGGTTTCGCATACCATCAAGCCAGAAAAATTGCGACGGAAAAAGCTGCGAAAGAGCTACAGGTCTTTATGAAGCCAGAAGTTCCTTCTGATGAATCAGAAGAGACGGCCTCTGAAGAAGTTGTTTTATAGGAGTAGGGTAAAGGTTTAAATCAATAGATTCAAGAAGTTATTGCTTGACTTTATGTTCTTGGGACTTTAGAATCCTTTACCCTTGTTTGTATGCTTATTTGACTTTTTTTAAAGTAAGTGTGCAATTCGTATTAAGTTTAGAGTTAATCTCATATTTGGAGAAAAAGAATGGCGACTATTAACCAGTTGGTGCGTAAGCCGCGTAAGGATAAGCGTAAAGTTTCAAATGTTGCAGCGTTAGAGGCTTGTCCTCAGCGTCGTGGTGTTTGTACGCGTGTTTATACAACAACCCCTAAGAAGCCGAACTCTGCTCTGCGTAAAGTTGCGCGTGTACGATTAACAAACGGTTATGAAGTTGCCTCCTATATCGGCGGTGAAGGACATAATCTTCAAGAGCACTCGGTTATATTGATTCGTGGTGGTCGTGTTAAAGATTTGCCTGGTGTGCGTTATCATACAGTTCGTGGGGCACTTGATTGTGCTGGCGTTTCTGAGCGTAGACAAGGTCGTTCTAAGTACGGTGCAAAACGTCCTAAGGGGTAATATCCTTAACATACGATTTGCAGTTTTAGTGTTAAATTTATACCGGAAGAGTAGAGAATGGCAAGAAGAAGAGAAATACCAAAAAGACAGGTGCTACCTGATCCTAAGTTTGGCGATTTGACGTTGACAAAATTTGTTAATATGATTATGGTCAGCGGAAAGAAGGCAATTGCTGAAAAGATTGTTTACGATGCATTAGATATTGTTGTTGAGCGTAAAAAAGGTGGCGATCATGCAGCGCTCCTGAAAGAAGCGCTTGATAATGTAGGCCCTATGGTCGAGGTTAAGTCTCGACGTGTAGGTGGTGCAACTTATCAGGTTCCTGTTGAGGTGAGACCAGAGCGTAAAACTGCTTTAGCGATGCGCTGGATGGTAGAAGCAGCTCGTAAACGCAGTGAGAAAGGCATGATGTTGCGTTTGGCTGGTGAGTTGGGTGACGCCCTAGAAGGGCGTGGTTCAGCGGTTAAGAAAAAAGAAGACACTCATCGGATGGCGGAGGCAAATAAGGCCTTCTCTCATTTCCGTTGGTAATCTGATTAGGGCCCTGATTAGGGCCTTTATTTTTTGTATTTAAATAAAAGGTTATTGAAGTGGCACGTACAACCCCTTTAAATCAATACCGTAATATCGGTATTATGGCGCACATTGATGCGGGTAAAACAACAACGACTGAGCGTATTTTGTATTACACAGGTGTTTCTCATAAAATTGGCGAAGTTCACGATGGTGGCGCGACAATGGACTGGATGGAGCAAGAGCAGGAGCGTGGGATTACAATTACTTCTGCAGCCACCACTTGTCACTGGAGTGGTATGGCAAAACAGTATCCAGAACACAGGATCAATATTATTGATACTCCTGGTCACGTTGATTTTACAATTGAAGTAGAGCGTTCATTGAGAGTTTTGGATGGCGCGGTGACGTGTTTTTGTTCTGTAAGTGGTGTTGAACCTCAGTCTGAAACGGTTTGGCGTCAAGCAGATAAGTATGGCGTGCCACGAATGGGTTTTGTAAACAAGATGGATCGTGCAGGCGCCAATTTTTTGAACGTTAATCAGATGGTGATTGACCGTTTAGGTGCCACTCCGGTTCCCATGCAGCTTCCTGTTGGTGCGGAAGAAAGCTTTTGCGGTGTTGTTGATCTTGTGAAGATGAAAGCAATTTACTGGGAAGAGGAAAATATGGGAATGGAATATCGTTATGAAGATATTCCAGAGGATATGCTTGAACTTGCTACTGAATGGCGTGAAAAGATGGTCGAGTCAGCGGCAGAAGCATCTGAAGAGCTGATGGATAAATATCTTGAAGAGGGTGAGTTAACAGAGGATGAGATTAAAGCTGGGATTCGCCAGCGTTGCATCGCTGTTGAAATTGTTCCCATGTTTTGTGGCTCTGCCTTTAAAAATAAAGGTGTGCAAACATTGTTGGATGCAGTTATTGACTATATGCCTGCTCCAATTGATGTTCCTGCAATTACTGGAGAGTTGGAGGACGGCTCTTCAGAAACGAGAGAGTCTACAGATGATGCGCCTTTTGCTGCGCTTGCATTTAAAATTATGACAGATCCGTATGTTGGAACACTGACTTTTTTCCGTGTTTATTCTGGTGTATTGACTTCTGGTAGTCCTGTTTTTAATTCAGTTAAAATGAAAAAAGAACGTATTGGACGTTTGTTGCAAATGCACTCAAATTCCAGAGAGGAAATTAAGGAAGTTCGTGCAGGTGATATTGCTTGTGCAGTAGGCTTGAAAGATACAACAACAGGTGATACGTTGTGTGACCCTGATAATAAAATTGTTTTAGAGCGTATGGAGTTTCCGGATCCTGTTATCTCTATTGCAATTGAGCCTAAAACAAAGGCTGATCAAGAAAAAATGGGGATAGCGCTTCAGAAGCTTGCTGCTGAAGACCCTTCTTTTCGCGTTCACTCTGATGAGGAAACTGGACAAACAATTATTTCCGGTATGGGTGAGCTTCATTTGGATATTATTGTTGATCGAATGAAGCGAGAGTTTGGTGTTGAGGCAAATGTGGGTGCTCCGCAGGTTTCTTATCGTGAAACAATTACAACGCCTGTTGAGGTTGAAGGTAAGTTTGTTCGTCAGTCTGGTGGTCGAGGACAGTATGGGCATGTTGTTTTCAAAATGAAGCCTTTGGAAGCTGGTACTGGCTTTGAGTTTATTAATAGTATTGTTGGTGGTGCGGTTCCAAGAGAGTATATTGGTGCGGTTGAAAAAGGAGCAAAAGCACAACTGGAAAATGGTGTTCTTGCTGGCTTCCCGATGGTTGATGTTAGTGTTGAGTTGATTGATGGCTCTTATCATGATGTTGATTCTAACGAAATGGCTTTCTCTGTTGCTGCTGGTATGGGGATTAAAAATGGTGTTGCTGAGGCAAATGCTGTTATTCTTGAGCCTATTATGGATGTTGAAGTAACGACACCAGAAGAGTATATGGGAGATATCATTGGTGACCTTAATCGTCGTCGTGGTCTTGTATCAAGTATGGATGATATTCCGACAGGAAAGTCTATTAAGGCTGAAGTTCCTTTGGCTGAAATGTTCGGTTATTCCAATTCGATGCGCTCTTTAACGCAAGGTAGAGCGAACTATAGCATGGTGTTTGGTCGTTATAATCATGCGCCTAAAAACGTTCAGGATGAGATCGTTGCGAGTGCCAAAAAAGGTTCTTGATAATTTATTTGACTTTTTGCAATGCAAAGAGTTTTTGCTTAATTTTTAGTAGGGTATTTGATATGGCAAAAGAAAAATTTGAACGCGCGAAGCTGCACGTGAATGTTGGTACTATTGGTCACGTAGATCACGGTAAGACAACTCTTACAGCAGCGCTAACGATCGTGCAAGGTAAGAAGTTCGGTGGAGACATTAAAGATTTCGCCTCAATTGATAACGCACCAGAAG
>WFPP01000047.1 GCA_015487495.1 Thiomicrorhabdus sp. | reverse complement strand
GAAGGAACAGAAATGGTTATGCCTGGTGATAACGTTCAAATGAAAGTTGAATTAATCAACCCGATTGCGATGGATGAAGGTTTGCGTTTTGCGATTCGTGAAGGTGGTCGTACAGTGGGTGCGGGTGTTGTTTCCAAAATTTTGGATTAATTTTAAGTTTAATCTGGATTTTTAAAAAAGGAGCCATTGGCTCCTTTTTTTATGTGTATTTTTGGTTGTTTTAAATTGGTTATGTTGTTATAATCCGCTCCCTTGGCTTTTGTGTTCAAAAAAAAGAGCGCGGGCTTTTTAATTTGTAAATAAATGAGACAGAGATTATGGCAACCCAGAATATTCGTATTCGTTTAAAAGCATTTGATCATCGTTTGATTGATCAGTCTGCTCGTGAAATTACGGAAACAGCAAAGAGAACAGGTGCTCAAATTCGAGGCCCGATTCCTTTGCCAACCCGTAAAGAGCGTTTTACAATCTTAATCTCGCCGCATGTCAATAAAGATGCTCGTGATCAGTATGAGATTCGTACTCATAAGCGTTTGTTAGATATTGTTGATCCAACAGAAAAAACTGTTGATGCATTGATGAAATTAGACTTGGCAGCTGGTGTAGATGTTCAATTAGAGTTGCGTTAGAACGTAATTCGGTTAGTCATCAGTCGTTATGGCTAGCGATAAATAATAATGAGGAAATGGTATGAGTATTGGTATCATTGGGAAAAAGGTAGGCATGACTCGTGTTTTTGATGAGGATGGTGTCTCTACTCCGGTAACAGTTATAGAGGTTGAGGCAAATCGCATTACTCAAATCAAAACCCCTGAGTTGGATGGTTATTCAGCTATCCAAGTTACAACAGGAACTGTTCATGCTGGGCGTATATCAAAGCCTAAGGCTGGGCATTTTGCTAAGGCGGGCGTTAATGCTGGAAGAGGGCTTTGGGAGTTTCGAGTAGATGGCTCTCCAGAGCTTGAAGGCTTGGAAGTTGGTTCTGAGCTGACTGTCGAGCGTTTTAATGATGTTTCTTTGGTGGATGTGACGGGGACGACTAAAGGAAAGGGGTTTCAGGGTGGTGTAAAGCGTCATAATTTTTCGATGCAGGATGCAACGCATGGTAACTCGATTTCACATCGTTCGAACGGTTCTATAGGGCAAAACCAGACTCCGGGCCGTGTTTTTAAAGGTAAAAAGATGTCTGGACAGATGGGTGATGTTCGTCAAACAACGCAGAACTTAGGATTAGTTAAGGTTGATGCAGAGAATGGTCTGTTATTGATTAAGGGTGCTGTCCCTGGTGCTAAAAATAGTACTGTCATTGTTCGTAAGGCTGTTAAGTAAGGTGGGCATGATGGATTTAAAATTAATTGAATTAGCAACCGGTAGAGAAAGTGGTACAGTTTCTGTTTCAGATTCTTTGTTTGGTACAGAGTTTAACGAGGCGTTAGTGCATCAAGTTGTGACGGCTTATATGAATGCGGGTCGCGCAGGAACTAAGGCTCAGAAAAATCGTGCGGCCGTTCGTGGTGGTGGCGCTAAGCCATGGAATCAGAAAGGAACGGGTCGTGCCCGTGCTGGGACAAGTCGTAGCCCTGTTTGGGTTGGTGGCGGTCGTGCATTTCCTGGACATAATCGAGACTTTTCTGAAAAAGTAAATAGAAAAATGTATCGTGGTGCGATGCGTTCTATTGTTGCTGAGCTAAGTCGTTCAGGTCGGTTGATTGTTGTTGATGACTTTAAGGTTGATGCGCCAAAAACAAAAGAATTTAAAGCAAAGCTTGCACAGTTAAATATAAAAGATGTTTTGGTTGTGACTGAAGGATTTGATGAATATTTATATCTGTCTTCACGTAATCTTTACAGTGCAGACGTTTGTGATGTTTCATCAATTGATCCGGTTAGCCTGATTGGCTTTCAGTCAGTTGTGATGACTCAAGGTGCCGTTAAGCAATTAGAGGAGCAGTTAGCATGAATCAAGAAAGAATTTTAAAAGTATTGCTTGCTCCTCATATTTCTGAAAAAGCAGCGTTACTTGCTGATAATAATGAACAGTATGTTTTTAAGGTTATTCCGACAGCAACAAAAACAGAAGTAAAGCAGGCTGTCGAGACATTGTTTGATGTTAATGTTCAATCAGTTAATATGATTAATATTAAAGGCAAGCGTAAAGTTTTTAAAGGTCGTCAGGGTCAGCGTAATGGTGTTCGCAAGGCTGTTGTTCGTTTGGCTTCAGGTCAAGAGATCGATTTTTCGGCGGCTGAGTAAGGAGTTTCAATATGGCAATTGTTAAGAAATCAAAGCCGACCTCACCAGGTCGACGTTTTGTTGTAAGTGTTATTGAGCCAACCTTGCATAAGGGTAAGCCTCACGCGGCGTTACTGGAAAAAAAATCTAAGACAGGTGGTCGAAATAATAACGGTCGCATTACAGTACGTCATCATGGCGGCGGGCATAAGCAGCATTATCGAATGGTTGATTTTAAGCGCGCTAAAACAGGGGTTCCTGCAACAGTAGAACGCTTGGAATATGATCCTAATCGCTCTGCTCATATCGCGTTGTTAAAGTACGCTGATGGTGAAAGAGCTTATATTGTTGCGCCTAAGAATTTGGTTGCAGGCGATGTGGTTGAGTCAGGAGATCATGTTGCGATTAAGGCTGGTAACTGCTTGCCTCTTCGTAATATCCCTGTGGGTACGGTTGTTCATAATGTTGAGATGCGTCCAGGCAAGGGGGGTCAAATTGCTCGTAGTGCCGGTGTTTCTGTTTCAATCGCTGGTCGTGATGGTGCTTATGTTTTGCTTAAGCTTCGTTCAGGAGAGATGCGTAAGATTCTTGCTGAATGTAAGGCAACGATTGGTGAAGTTGGAAATGCAGAGCATAGCCTTCGTAAACTAGGTAAAGCGGGTGCTAAGCGTTGGAGAGGCGTTCGGCCTACTGTTAGAGGTGTGGCAATGAACCCTGTTGATCACCCGCACGGTGGTGGTGAGGGTCGTACTTCCGGTGGTCGTAACCCCTGTACTCCATGGGGGGTGCCAACGAAAGGCAAGAAAACTCGTAGTAACAAGCGTACTGATGGAATGATCGTACGCCGTCGAAATAAAAAATAAGGAAGGACACTGATGCCACGTTCAGTTAAAAAAGGACCTTTTGTTGATCATCACTTATATAAAAAAGTGATAGAGGCACAAGAATCTGGTAATAAACGTCCCATTAAAACTTGGTCAAGAAGATCTATGATTCTTCCTGATATGATTGGTTTAACGATCGCAGTTCATAATGGAAAAGAGCATATACCTGTTTTCATTTCTGAAAATATGGTTGGACATAAACTTGGTGAGTTTTCGATGACTCGCTATTATCGTGGCCACGCTGCCGATAAAAAATCTAAGCGTTAAGGGAGAGTGATATGCAAGTAAGTGCAACACATAGATTTGCCCGTATTTCTCCACAGAAAGCGCGCTTAGTGATTGATCAAATTCGTGGAAAAGACATTGAGACAGCGGTTAACTTATTGTCTTTTAGTGATAAAAAGGCTGCGAATTTAATTAAGTCTGTTTTAGAGTCAGCGATTGCTAATGCAGAAAATAATGAAGGTGCGGATATTGATGAGCTGATTGTGACGGGGGCTTTTGTTAATCCTGGTCCAATTATGAAGCGTATGCGGGCCAGAGCAAAAGGTCGCGGTAATCGTATTTTAAAACGTATCAGTCATATTACTGTTACAGTTGGCGATAAGTAAGGAGAATCAGAATGGGTCAAAAAGTACATCCTGTTGGCATTCGTCTTGGTATAAGTAAAGATTGGAATGCACGTTGGTATGCGGATAGTAAAAGCTTTTCTGATTTTCTGATCAGTGACGTTGAAATTCGTAATGAATTGAATGATAAGTTAAAGCACGCTTCTATCAGTAAAATTAATATTGAACGTGTAGCAAATGGTGTTCGTGTAACAATCCATACTGCTCGTCCAGGCGTTGTTATTGGTAAGAAGGGTGAGGATATTGAAAGATTAAAAAAATCATTAACGGCTAAAGCTGGAATGCAGGTCAATATCAATATTGAAGAGATTAAAACGCCTGAACTGGATGCGAAATTGGTTGCTGAGGGAATCGCTCAGCAATTAGAAAAGCGTATTCAGTTTCGGCGTGCAATGAAGCGTGCAGTGGGTAATGCAATGCGTTTAGGTGCTGAGGGTATTAAAGTGGCTGTTTCAGGTCGCTTAAATGGTGCTGACATTGCTCGTGGTGAATGGTATAGAGAGGGGCGTGTTCCTCTTCATACTTTTCGTGCAGATATTGATTATTCAACTTATGAGGCGGATACGACTTACGGCAAGATTGGCGTAAAAGTATGGATCTTTAAAGGTGAAAAGCTTGGGAAGTTGTCTCTAATTGATAACAATCAATCTAAGGGCAAAAAAGGCCGTAAATAAAAGGATAACTAGTTATGTTAATGCCTAAACGTACTAAGTTCAGAAAAGTACACAAAGGACGTAACCGTGGTCTGGCACAAGTCGGAAACAAAGTTAGCTTTGGTGATTTTGGACTTAAGGCCCTTGAACGTGGAAGAATGACGTCACGTCAAATCGAAGCTGGGCGTCGAGTGATGACTCGTCACGTTAAACGTGGTGCTAAAATTTGGATTCGTGTTTTTCCGGATAAGCCGATTACCAATAAGCCTTTAGAGGTTCGTATGGGTAAAGGTAAGGGAAGTGTTGAGTATTGGGTTGCTCAAATTCAGCCAGGGCGCGTTTTATATGAAATTCAGGGTGTCAATGAGGATTTGGCGCGAGAAGCTTTTGAGCTTGCCGCGGCAAAGTTGCCTTTTAAAACACAAGTTGTAACTAAAACGGTGATGTAGATGACAGCAAAAGAACTACGTGAAAAAACAGTCGATGAGTTAAAGGCTGAGTTGCTTGAGTTGCTAAAAGAGCAATTTAATTTGAGAATGCAAAGTGCAACAGGTCAGTTGTCAAATTCATCGCAATTAAAAAAAGTACGTCGTACGATTGCCAGAGTTAAAACAATTATTCGTCAAAAAGTGAGTAACTAAAAAATGGCTGGTCAAGAGAAAAAAGCACGCACAATACAGGGTGTTGTTGTGAGCAACGGTATGAAGGATTCTATTGTTGTTTTAACAGCGCGTTTTGTAAAGCATGCAAAGTACAAAAAATTTATTCGTAAATCAACTAAAATTATGGCGCATGATGCTGAAAATGTTTGTGGTGTTGGTGATACTGTCACGATTCAAGAGTGCAAGCCGATTTCAAAAAATAAGTCATGGACTTTGGTTGGTATTGATAGTAAGGCGAAAATCTAAGTTTAATTAACAATTTAGATATTATTTTGTTATAATCCTTGGAATGAAATAAAAACCGCTCTAAATAGTAAGCCTTTTTAGGAAGGAACTGTTGTTTAGAGTGGTTTTTGTGTTGCAAGTAATTTTTATTTTTATGGATGGAGTACCATCATGATTCAGATGCAAACAGTGCTTGATGTCGCTGATAATAGTGGGGCACGACGTGTTCAATGCATTAAGGTATTAGGCGGTTCGAAGCGACGCTATGCAAGTGTTGGCGATGTGATTAAAGTGAGCGTTAAAGAAGCAGCGCCACGCGGTAAGGTAAAGAAAGGCGATGTCTATAACGCAGTAGTGGTTCGTACAGCTAAAGGTGTGAGGCGTTCTGATGGTTCTTTGATTAAGTTTGATGGTAATTCTGCTGTTATTCTTAATGCAAAGCTTGAACCTGTTGGGACTCGTATTTTCGGCCCAGTAACTCGTGAGCTTCGTAATGAAAAATTTATGAAAATTGTTTCTTTAGCTCCTGAAGTTTTATAAGGAAGAAGATATGAATCGTTTAAAAAATGGTGATGAAGTTGTCGTTATTGCAGGTAAGGATAAGGGGAAGCGGGGTTCTATTTCCTCTGTTCTTAGCAACGGCAAGGTTCTGGTTGATGGTATCAATTTGGTGAAGAAGCATACCAAGGCAAACCCCCAAACGGGTGTGCAAGGTGGTATTGTTTCTAAAGAAATGCCTATTGATGCTTCAAACGTGGCCTTAGTTGATCCAGAGACCAATAAGGCTGGTAAGATTGGTTTTAAAGTTGAAGGTGACTCTAAGATCCGCTTTTTTAAATCTACTGGTAAAGCGGTCGACGCTTAATTATAGGGTAGAAGAATGGCAAGATTACACACAATTTATAAAGACGAAATCGTTTCAAAGTTAATGAAGCAGTTTGGTTATAAGTCTCCAATGCAAGCTCCAAAGCTTACAAAGATTACTATTAATATGGGGGTTGGTGAAGCAATTGGAGATAAGAAAGTTCTGGATCATGCGGTTTCTGATATGGAAGCAATTTCAGGTCAGAAGGCCGTTAAAACATTAGCACGTAAGTCTGTTGCAAGTTTTAAAGTGCGTGATGGTTATCCATTAGGCTGTAAGGTGACGTTGCGTGGTGCAAAAATGTATGAGTTTCTAGATCGTTTAATTAATGTTGCCTTGCCTCGTGTAAGGGATTTTCGTGGTGTAAGCCCGAAAGCATTTGATGGACGTGGAAACTATAATTTGGGTTTGAAAGAGCAAATTATTTTTCCTGAAATTGAGTTTGAAAAAATTGATAAAATTCGGGGAATGGATATTAATTTTGTTACAACCGCAAGCTCAAATGATGAGGCAAAAGCTCTTTTAGAAGCCTTTAGTTTTCCATTTAAGAAGTAGAGGGTTTTTGATGGCTAAGCAATCAATGATTGAGCGCGAAAAAAAACGTGCAAAAATGGTGGCTAAATATGCCGCTAAGCGTAGTGCATTAAAGAGTGCATCTACTGATATGACAAAAAGCTTTGAAGAGCGTATGGATGCAATGGAGAAGTTAGCAGCTCTTCCACGTAATGCATCTCCGGTTCGTCAACGAAATCGTTGTCGTTTAACAGGGCGCCCTCACGGTGTTTATAAAAAGTTTGGTTTATCACGCAACATGCTAAGAGAGTTGGCGATGCAGGGTGATGTGCCTGGTTTAAGAAAAGCTAGTTGGTAAGGATAATTATCTATGAGTATGTCTGATCCAGTTGCTGATATGTTGACCCGCATTCGTAATGGCCAGATGGCTGGTCATGCGAGTGTGTTAATGCCTTCTTCAAAGTTAAAGCTTTCATTAGCTAAAGTTTTGAATGATGAAGGTTTTATTTCAGCATTCAGTGTAAATGAAAATAGTGGAAAAGCTGAGCTTTCAGTTGATCTAAAATATTTTGAAGGAAAGCCTGTTATTGATATGATTAAACGTGTGAGCCGTCCTGGTTTACGTGTTTATAAAAGCAAAGATGAGCTTCCTAAAGTGATTGGTGGTCTTGGTATCGCTGTTATTTCAACCTCAAAAGGTATTATGACTGATCGGGATGCTCGCAAAGCGGGCATTGGCGGTGAAGTTATTTGTTACATAGCATAGGAGTTTATTATGTCTAGAATTGCAAAAGCTCCTGTTAAGATACCTGATGGTGTTGATGTTATCTTTAATGGTACAGAAGTTACTGTAAAAAGTGCTAAAGCTTCGTTGACTAAAAAGTTCAATAAAGCGGTAGAATTTAAAACGGAAGGTAATCAAGTTGTTTGTACTCCTGTTGCCGGGTTAGCAAATGGTTGGGCGCATGCAGGTACTGCACGTTCAATTATTAATAGCATGGTCATTGGTGTTACAGATGGTTATGAGAAAAAACTCCAGTTGGTAGGGGTTGGTTATCGTGCTAAAGCAGCAGGTAATGTTCTGAATTTAACACTAGGTTTTTCTCATCCTGTTGATCATACTTTACCTAAAGGGATTACGGTGGAGACACCATCACAGACAGAAATTGTTGTAAAGGGCGCTGATAAGCAAGTTGTTGGGCAAGTTGCTGCAGAAATTCGTGCATATCGTCCACCTGAGCCATACAAGGGTAAAGGTGTTAAGTATGCGGATGAGCGTATTTTACGTAAAGAAGCCAAGAAGAAATAAAGCTGGAAGTTGATTATGAATAAGAAAACAGCCCGTCTTCGTAGAGCTAGGAAAACTCGTGCAAAAATTAGTGAGCTTAAGGTGCCTAGATTATGCGTTCATCGCACATCTCAGCATATTTATGCTCAATTGATCTCTGCAAATGGTTCAGAGGTTATTGTTGCGAGCTCTACGCTTCAAGCGGACGTTAAAAAAGAAATCAGCAGTACTGGTAATAAGGCTGCTGCGGTTGCTGTTGGTAAATCGATAGCAGAAAAGGCAAAGGCAGCGGGGATTACTGCTGTTGCTTTTGATCGTTCAGGATTTAAATATCATGGCCGTATCCAACAATTAGCAGACTCAGCCCGTGAAAACGGTCTTGAATTTTAAAGGAAGGATTTAATATATGTCTTCACGTGAATTACAAGACGACGGAATGATTGAAAAACTAGTAAACGTTCGTCGTGTTGCCAAAGTGGTAAAGGGTGGACGAGTTTTTGGTTTTTCAGCTTTGGCTGTCGTTGGGGATGGTGATGGTCGTGTAGGGTACGGTAGTGGTAAAGCCAGTGAAGTACCTGTTGCAATCAAAAAAGCCATGGAAAAAGCTCGACGAAATATGAGAGACGTTCATCTTGATGGTGGTACAATTCAGTACCCAGTTAATTTCAAACAGGGTGCGGTAAATATAGTAATGCTTCCCGCCTCTGAAGGTACCGGAGTTATTGCAGGAGGTGCAATGCGTGCAGTTTTAGAGGCTGCAGGTGTTAAGGATGTTTTGTCGAAATGTATTGGAACAACGCGCCCCGTTAATGTTGTGCGTTCAACGGTTAATGCCTTATCTGCTATGTCAAGTCCTGACTATATTGCAGCTAAGCGCGGTAAAACAGTTGAACAAATTTTAGGTGAGTAACATGTCAGATAAAAAATATGTCACAGTGACATTGGTAAAAAGTACAATAGGCCGTTTACCAGCGCACAGAGCATGTGTATCTGGACTTGGCTTAAGAAAGATGCACCAAACAGTGAACGTTATTGATACTCCTGAAAATCGCGGGATGATTAATAAGGTTTCCTATTTGCTTAAAGTAGAGGAGGCATAATATGCAACTTAATACTTTGAAGCCAGCAGAAGGTTCAACGTCAGTCAAAAAACGTGTCGGACGAGGACAGGGTTCTGGATGGGGTAAGATGGGTGGACGTGGTCATAAAGGGCAAAAATCAAGATCGGGTGGAATGCCCAAAATTGGTTTTGAAGGTGGTCAGATGCCACTTCAAAAAAGGTTGCCTAAAGTTGGGTTTTCTTCGAGAAAGTCTAGCTATGTAACAGAGATACGTCTTGATGCTTTAGTAAATATTGATGCAGATATAATTGATCTAGCTTCTTTGAAAGCAGCCGATATTATTGGTGAAAAAATCAAAGTAGTGAAAGTGATTAACTCTGGTGAGTTGACTAAAGCGGTTAAGTTATCCGGAATTAAAGCTACTGCAGGTGCTAAAGCGGCCATTGAAGCAGTCGGCGGTACTATAGAAGCTTAAAATATATGAATAGTTCTATTGCAACAACAGGTATGAGTGATTTAAAAAATCGAATTTTATTCGTTTTAGGGGCAATAATTGTTTTTCGCTTAGGGACGCATATTCCTGTTCCCTCTATTGATCCGATTGCGTTGGCTGCAATGTTTGAACAGCAAAAGGGTACTATTCTGGATATGTTTAATATGTTTTCAGGTGGTGCTCTTGAGCGTCTTTCGATTTTTGCTTTGGGGATAATGCCCTATATTTCTGCATCGATTATTATGCAGTTATTGACGGTTGTTTCTCCGACATTGGAGCAGCTAAAGAAAGATGGCGATCAAGGACGTCGAAAAATAACCCAGTATACTCGAATGGGAACAGTGTTGCTTGCTACTTTTCAGGGTTTGGGTGTTGCGATTGCCTTGGAATCTCAGAATATTAACGGGATGTCCGTGGTAATCGATCCCGGGTGGTTATTTAGGATAACGGCTGTTGTTACGCTTGTTTCAGGGACGATCTTTTTAATGTGGCTGGGTGAGCAGATTACAGAGCGGGGGATTGGTAATGGTATTTCGATTATCATCTTTGCTGGTATTGTTGCAGGTTTGCCTTCTGCATTAGGGGGAACGTTTGAACAAGTAAACACAGGAGCCCTTCATGCAATCACTGTGTTTATTTTACTTATTTTGGTTTTTGCAGTAATTGCCTTTGTTGTTTTTGTTGAGCGAGGTCAGCGCCGAATTCCTGTGCATTACGCACAAAAAATGCGTGGACGTAAATTATATGGTGGTCAAGAGTCACATTTGCCATTAAAGCTAAATATGGCGGGAGTGATTCCTCCTATTTTTGCTTCGAGCATCATTCTCTTTCCTGCAACATTAGGAGGTTGGTTTGGTGCGGCAGAGGGGATGGGGTGGTTAAAGGATATTGCAACAACAATATCTCCGGGTCAGCCACTGTATGTTCTCTTATATGCTCTTGCGATTATTTTCTTTTGTTATTTTTATACTGCGATTGTTTTTAACCCAAGTGAAACAGCAGATAATTTAAGAAAATCGGGTGCCTATTTACCAGGAATTCGGCCAGGAGCTCAAACAGCACGTCATATCGACGGTATTATGGGGCGTTTAACGCTAGCGGGTGCTATTTATATTACAGCCGTTTGTTTATTGCCAGAGTTCTTAATTTTATATTGGAATGTACCGTTTTATTTTGGGGGAACTTCGTTGCTTATTATTGTTATTGTTGTAATGGATTTTATGACATCAATTCAAGCTCAAATGCAGTCAAACCAGTATGAAGGTATGATGAAGAAATCAAAGTTAAAGAGTAAATAATTTAAATTAAGTTATTGTTCTAGTATTTTATTTGAAAGGCGGGTATAATCTCTCGTTTTTCAGTAGATGGATTTAAAGGGAGCGCATTATGGCACGTATTGCCGGCGTAAACATTCCCGTTAACAAACATATTGTTATCGGCTTGACTTCGATCTACGGAGTTGGTTCAACTACAGCAAAGGCAATTTGTGCTGCTGCTAATTTGGAGCCATCAACCAAAGTTCGAGAACTAACTGAAGAACAGTTAGAATCGCTTCGTTCAGAAGTAATAAAATTTAAAATCGAGGGTGACCTTCGTCGAGAAGTTTCTATGAATATTAAGCGATTAATGGACATGGGTTGCTATCGTGGAATTCGTCATCGTCGTAGCTTGCCTCTTCGAGGACAACGTACTAAAACTAATGCACGTACTCGTAAAGGTCCTGTAAGACCTATTAAGCGATAATGCATAACTGCGAGAATAGATATGGCTAAAGCAAGTTCGCGTGTTAAAAAGAAAGTAAAACAAGTTGTTACTGATGCGGTTGCTCATGTACACGCTAGTTTTAATAATACAATCGTTACTATTACAGATCGTCAGGGAAATGCTCTATGTTGGGCGACTTCGGGTGGAAGCGGGTTTCGTGGTTCACGAAAAAGTACGCCCTTTGCTGCGCAAGTAGCAGCTGAACGATGTGGTCAAATGGCGCATGACTATGGTGTTAAGAATTTAGAAGTTATGGTTAAGGGTCCTGGGCCTGGGCGTGACTCAGCAGTTCGTGGCTTAAACAGTGCAGGTTTCAAAATTATATCGATTTCTGATGTAACACCGATTCCTCACAATGGTTGCCGTCCACCTAAGAAACGTCGCGTTTAATATTTGAGGTAATCATGGCTAGATATATTGGTCCAAAGTGTAAGCTTGCCCGTAGAGAAGGAACAGATCTATTTTTGAAGAGTGGTGTTCGTAGCATCGATTCAAAGTGCAAAATTGATCAGTTACCAGGGCAACACGGTGCAGGCCGTAAGCGCGTAACAGAATACGGTTTACAGCTTCGTGAAAAACAAAAAGTACGTCGTATATATGGCGTATTAGAGAAAAAATTCCGTCTTTATTACAAAGAGGCTGATCGTCGGAAAGGATCGACAGGGGTCAACTTGTTACAGATTCTTGAGAGTCGTTTAGACAATGTTGTATATCGCATGGGATTTGCGTCCACGCGAGCAGAAGCTCGTCAGTTAGTGTCGCATAAATCAATTTTAGTAAACGGCAAGTCAGTTAATATTCCTTCTTACGAAGTAACTGGTGGAGATGTTGTTGCTATTAGAGAAAAATCTCGTAATCAAACGCGTATTGCGACAGCATTAGAATTGAATGCTCAAGTAGGTACGGTTAGCTGGGTTGAAGTTAATAAGAGTGCATTTGAAGGAATATTTAAAAATGTTCCTGATCGCTCGGATCTATCTTCTGATATCTCAGAAAACTTAATTGTTGAGCTTTACTCTAAGTAAAATTTGATACGGAGATAACCTCTAATGCAAGAGATGTTAGAACAGTTGTTAACGCCTCGTTTAGTTGATATAGAACGTAAGAATGATTTCCACAGTCGTGTTACTTTAGAACCTCTTGAGCGTGGTTTTGGACATACGTTAGGAAATGCTCTTAGGCGAATTCTTTTATCCTCTATGCCAGGTGGGGCTATTGTACAAGCCCAAATTGAAGGCGTTTTACACGAGTACTCTTCTATAGAAGGTGTAAGAGAGGATGTTTTAGAGATTCTTTTAAACCTTAAAGAAGTTGCCGTAAAACTCAATGCGACAGACAGTGCGGAGCTGACCTTAAATAAAAAAGGCCCAGCGGTTGTTCGTGCTTCTGATATCGTTTTAAATCATGATGTTGAAATTGCTAACCCTGACCATGTGATTGCACATGTTGCTGAAGGTTCGGAGTTAAATATGACTTTGAAAGTTCAGTCTGGTATGGGCTATCAAGCAGCAGTTAGAACAGAAGAAAATGCTCAAATTGGTGTACTTCATTTAGATGCCAGTTTTAGTCCAGTTCATACTGTCAGTTATGAAGTTCAAAATGCACGTGTTGAGCAACGTTCAGACCTAGATAAGTTAATTATCGATGTTGTAACGGATGGCACTTTAGATCCAGAGGATGCCATTAAAAAGGCAGCAACGGTTCTTCATTATCAGCTTAATGCTTTTGTTGACCTTAAGCATAAAGAAGTGGTTGCACCAGAGGAAGAAGATAATGAATTTGATCCGATCTTCTTGCAGCCTGTTGATGATTTGGAGTTGACAGTTCGCTCCGCAAACTGTTTAAAAGCTGAACAAATTTATTATATTGGTGATTTAGTACAAAGAGCAGAACCTCACTTACTAAAAACCCCAAACCTAGGTAAAAAGTCTTTGCAGGAAATTAAAGATGTTCTTGCTCAAAGAGGTTTGAGTCTGGGTACTAAATTAGATAACTGGCCGCCAGCAAGTTTGGTGAGTAAAGAGTCAGCATAAAATAAGGAAGCTATCATGCGTCATGGTAAAACAGGTCGTAAGTTAAATCGTAACAGCTCGCACCGTAAGGCAATGTTTAAAAACATGTCTGCTTCGCTTATCGATCATGAAGTGATTCGTACTACGGTTGCTAAGGCAAAGGAGCTACGTGGAGTTGCTGAGCCTTTGATTACGTTGGCTAAAGTAGACAGCGTACATAATCGTCGTACTGCTTTTGCTCGATTAGGTGATAAAGCAGCAGTTGCAAAATTATTTACAGAGCTTGGTCCGCGTTACCAAACTCGTCCGGGTGGATACATTCGTATTTTAAAATGCGGTTTTCGTCCTGGTGATAATGCACCTATGGCTATTGTTGAGTTAGTTGATCGTCCGGTTGTAGACTCAACAGAAGTAGCTGAATAATCAGCAATTTAAAAAAACCGGTTTAAAAACCGGTTTTTTTATCTGTAATAATTATGGTTATCGATACGCATTGCCATTTAAATTCTATTTCTTTCCCCCCCTTTAAATTTTTGGCTTCTTTTTCTGATTTTGATTTAACGCCTTCTTTTATTACGATGTCGACTCATTCCAAAGAGTGGTGTAAGCAAGTTGAACTTTCTCAAAAATTCAACCACGTTTACTGTGCCTTAGGGATTCACCCATGGTATGCTCAAAAGATGCAGACAATAGATTTATTAAAGCTTGAAGAGCATTTAAAAAAGAATTTTATTATTGCTTTAGGTGAAATTGGCTTGGATTTTAATGTTCGTTATAAACCCTATAAGGTTAAACAGCTAGAATGTTTAATAAAGCAGCTTGAACTGGCTGAGCGCTTTTCTAAGCCTGTCTCGTTACATGTTATTAAGGCTCATAATGAAATGTTGTCCCTTTTATCTAATGTTAATGTAAGTGGCATTGTTCATGGCCTGGGAAGCAGTAAGCAGATTGTAAAATCCTATGTGGATTTAGGGTTTAAGATAGGCATTAATGGAATTATAACCAGAATAAATGCACGGCGTTATCATGAGATGGTGAGCTATTTAGGGTTGGAGCATATCGTCCTAGAAACCGATTACCCTTATATTGATATTTCTTATTCAAAAAAACCATGTTTAAGTGATATTCTTTTGGTTGCACAGCAAGTGGCCTATTTATTGAATGTATCGCTAGAGAGAGTTTTATTAAAGAGTACTCAAAATACACAATTAATTTTTAATGAGACCTTTGTACGATAATAGTGTGCAACGGAGAGCTTGATTCCCGTGCGAGGAGTGTGGAGAAAGAAAATAAGGTACTCTTTTTCTGATTAAGTTTGGAAAATTCTGTTAATAGTCAGTTATTGGTTTGTTTTCTAATGAAAAACAAAGAAAAGTCGTCATCACTTTTACTCATCATTGTATTGTTTAAAGGTCTTTTTTAGCCTTAATTTTTAAATAAAGATGGAAACGTACCTATGCGGTTGTTTATTTGGGAATTAAATTTAGCTTAATGGAGTTTATTTAATGGCAAGTAATTCTATATTTAACGATCCTTTATTTGAACGTAGTTTGTTGGTTTTTGAAGAAGAAGGTATTTTAAATTTACAAAATGCACATGTATTAATCGCTGGTATTGGTGGTGTTGGTGGTTTTGTAGCAGAGGCATTAGCGAGAGCAGGAGTAGGGAGCTTAACTTTGCTTGATCATGATAGAGTGGGGGGGTCTAATAAAAATCGCCAGATTGTTGCGCTCGATTCCACAATAGGATTGAAAAAAATAGAAGTGATGAAAGATCGTATTTTAGACATTAATCCTGAGTGTCAATTGACTCTTTCTGATCAATTTATTCGGCCTGATGATATGGAAAAGGTATTGTTACCTTCTTATGATTTTGTTGTGGATGCAATAGACAGTTTGAATTGTAAAGTAGCTTTAGTTTCAACGGCGTTAAACAAAGGAATTCCGATTGTTTCAAGCATGGGGGCTGGACGCCGTACAGATCCTTCAAAAATAGTGATTGCAGATATTTCTAAAACACATGGTTGTGGCTTGGCTAGAAATATGAGACAGAGACTTAAAAAACGAGGGATCAAAAAAGGATTGCTTACTGTTTTTTCAACAGAAGTACCGAATGCACCTGGTCCGATGGAGGAAATTGAGGGAGCTCGAGGGCGGGTGGTAAATGGTACGGCAAGTTATATGCCGGGTATTTTTGGTTTAATGCTTGCCGGCAAGGTTATTCAGTTCCTTGCAAGCCCAAAGGCTTCTGCGTAAGGGCTTAAATTAATTTACTAAAGGAAATAGACCTGAGCGATTAATGGTTTTACTGGCGTGTTTAATTTCACCATTTGTTTCAAGTTTGTTGATGACTCGAGAAATTGTCTTTTGATTTTGTGGATAAGGAGCCCCAGGTTGTAAGCTTTTGTCATAGAGAATTTTAAGCAGAAGATAATCTAAACCTGTTAAAAGCTCAATTCTGCTGGTATCGTTTGCAATGCTTGGATTAACCCAGTCAGAATCATTGGGTAAACCAAGAATTTGGGTTGTTTCTTCAACAATGCAGGTCACGAGTAGTCCTCGACTAAAAACATGATCGACAGGAATGACAACTTGTGCTTCCACAATAGCATTACGCTTATTTTTCTTAAAACTTGCCATACAATGACTTTTTCGTTGAATATTGTTAGCATGATTTTTACCAGAAATGGATTTGATAACCTTGCCATAGTTCATATCAGGGGTTAAATGAATGGATAGATTGGCTTTATGCCTGGAACTAGGTTTGTGTGCTTCTATAGGGTGGCCTGTAATGGTTTTTAAGTGGCTTAGGTGGGTATCAAAAAGCCTTTCTACGAGAGGGTTTGTTTTGATTCCATGATAAACGAATTGATAGCGAATGGGTTCTTTCCATTTTGAAATGCGTTGCTCTGTTTGACGGTACTCATTTTTTAACGCGATTTCATTAAAAGCTTCTTGAATATACTGTTTGTTTTGCCATTCTATTAGGTTATTTTCGCCTGAAAATGCAGTGGGCACGACCCCTATAATTAAATAGCAACTTAAGACTATTTGAATAGAAAAAAATTTAAGCATGTTTACAATATCGTCCTATTAAGTGTTTAATTAAGGCTTGTTGGCGATCTGGCTTATTCCTGAAAAGGTCATCTCTGTATTAAAAATGAGTGTTTACTGTCGTAAGCTTGCATTTATATTTTGAGGTGATGTTTTACTTTTATTTGAGCTTCAGTTAAAGCCGAATCACGGTGCCTATTGTGATCTCAGTGCTACATTATTCATATTTAAAAAAGAATCGAGTTGATTTGCCTCAATATTTGTAGGGCTTTTATTTAAAGAATTTTATTTAAAGAAAGGGTGTGTTTGTAACGTGGATTCGGATAATAAGTGCAATCGGAAAAAGGAAAGCCAGTTGAGTTAAACTTAATGGCTTTTCACAACCACGAGATTAGCACATGAAATATACTCAACTGACTGAAGGTGAACGATACCAGATTTACGGATTATTGAAAGCAGG
>WFPP01000046.1 GCA_015487495.1 Thiomicrorhabdus sp. | reverse complement strand
TTATATGGATTTTTTACGAATGGAAGGGGAAGATTATTTCTTAGCCTTTTTACCCGTGGATAAACGCAAAGCCATTCGGGACTCTTGGTATCTTGGGCAACGCCAAACAATTGAAGAACTGTTTTCAGCGCCGCAAGCATGGCTGAGTACCCAGTCGGTGATTGGTTATCAAACCAACGATCCACAAGCGGAGTTGTATCAACGCATTCAAGCACATTTATCTCCGGTTGCGACGGCCGCATTTTCTTTAAATCAGTGCGATGAGTCTTCATGCAATCAAGCCGGTGTAGCCCTTAATAAACAGATGGAATGGAAAAAAGTGAATCGTGCCATGACTCAAATTGCACAGTTAAAAGGGGAGCAGTTAGCGCCTTTTCCAGAGGTTGCTTTTGTTCGAATTAAAACCAGCCAACCGGAAAAGGATTTTGCGTACAGCTTAATTCGCAATAAAGCTTATAAAAATGTTACCTCCTTTTTAGCGGATGAACACGAACGTAATCGTGCCGATATTGAAAACGATTCGATGACGGTGGTGCCTTGGCTGGAGGGGGCATACCCCAATTTCTTTTTCTCGGTTGCATTGGAGGAGGTGGATGCGTTTGTGGCGCATTGTGCGACGATTCGTACTGAAAAGGATTATCAACGCTTTGTTGAAAAGTATGGAGTAAGGCGAACCAACCCTGAGTTTTGGGCATTGGCGGACTGGTTTCAAGATGAATTTGCAAAGCGTAACCCTGTTTCATCAGGGTTATTTGATTTAAATCGCTATCAGAACAGATGAGCGTAAATCTCAAAAAGGGGGGATTGGAATGAGTCGTGTTAAAGAAAACCAAAAGGCATTTGGTTTATGGAGTGCGGTTTTTTTAGGCATTGGCTCGATGGTGGGAGCAGGTATTTTTATTGTCATCGGACAAGCGGGTGCGATTGCAGGTAATTTGGTTCTGATGTCTTTTTTCATTGCTGGAGTCATTGCTCTGCTTTGTGGTTATTCACTCAGTAAACTGGCCATTCGTTATCCTAGCCGAGGTGGTATGATTGAATATTTGGTTCAGTCATACGGTGAAGGGTTTTTTTCGGGTGCATTGGGGGTGCTATTTTATATTGCACAACTGGTTGCCATTGCGGCTGTGGCAAAGTCTTTTGGGACTTATGCTGCGACTTATATGGCTGAAGGCGTGACCACAACCTACACCAATCTGTTTGCATTAGGGGTGTTAGGCTTTTTTGTGATGATTAACTTAATTGGTGCATCCAGTGTCGCTAAAGCTGAATCGTTAATTGTCGTGGTTAAGCTGATTGCTTTATTGGTTTTTACCGTTTCGGCGTTATTTTTTATCAAACCGTCTCATTTTAACCCTGCTGAAGCGCCTGATTTTATCTATATTTTTTATGCACTTGGACTCACCTTTTTTGCTTTTCAGGGGTTTAGTGTGATTACAAACAGTGTCGAGGACATGCAAAGCCCTTCTAAAATCATGTTAAAGGCGATGATTTTATCTATTGTTTTAGTTGGCATTTTGTACATTGCTGTGACGGTTGCGGTATTTGGAAATTTGTCTTTGGATGAGATTATTAAAAGTAAAGACTTTGCATTGGCCGAAGCCTCTGAACCTGTTTTTGGCGAATGGGGTTTTAAAGTCATTGCGGCAACCGCGCTTTTGGCAACCGCATCGGCGATTAATGCCACGCTCTATGCGGTTACTCAAATTGGGTACACCTTGGCAAAAGAGGGTGAACTTCCCAAGTTTTATCAAAGAGGGGTATTTCATAATACAGAAGGATTGTTGATTTCAGCGGCGTTCATTGTTCCCATGATTCTTTTTTTAAATTTAAGTGAAATTGCAGCCATTGCTTCCATTACCGTGTTGCTTATTCAGGGGTTTACGCATACGGGACATTTACTGGTTATTAAGGAAACCAAAGCCAGTTATGGATTGGTTGTTTTAGCCATTATGGGTACCTTCAGTGCCGCAGGATTTGCCATTTACTATACATCGGATTCGATTCCGCATTTTCCAATGTTTATTGTGGGAGCGTTTGTGTTTGCCTTTGCACTGGAAGTGCTGTTAAAACTGCTTAATAATCGAACCATTAAAAAACAGTTTATTCGTGAGATGAGTCATTTGAAAAACAGAATTTCAAGTGAGTTTTAATCGCCTAATCTGTTCTTCTATTTTTGGATTAGCGTAAAAGAGGATCTTCAAAATGCATCATTTAGACATTGCTGAAAAATATGATTTAGTCGTGATAGGGGGCGGGCCAGCAGGTACACCTGTTGCCATGGAATATGCAAAGCTGAATAAAGAAAAAAAGGTATTGCTGGTTGATTCACTGGGAATGTTAGGGGGAGAGTGTTTATTTGATGGCTGTATCCCTTCTAAAATTATGCAAATAAGTGCGAACTACATTCAACGGTTAGCTTCCCTAAAATCCTTTGGGGTGGCCTTGGATAACTCACATTACCAGTTGGCATGGGAAAAAGTGGTTCAACGAAAAGAAGCCATTTTATTAAAAAGATCGGAAGACGCCAAAAAAAGACTGTCCAATAATATTCATCTTTATAAAGGTCAAGCCAAATTTATGAATGAAAGTACCTTGTTAATTCACACTGGGGAATCCAAGGAACAGTCCGTGTCTTTTAAACAATGTGTGATTGCCACGGGGTCTAAAGCATTTATTCCTCCGTTTAAAGGGGATGGAGTTGAGAAAATCTGGACGAATGAGGATTTTTTTGAGCGGATGGAGCTTCCTGACAGCATGACCATTATTGGGGATGGCGCAATCGCCATTGAATTTACTCAAATACTGTCTACGTTAGGGGTAAAAATAAACTTAATTGGCCGACAAAAAAGCATTTTGAAACAACTTGATGCTGATGCGGCAAACCATATTCTTAATCGTTTAAAACAGAATAAAAATGTAACGCTTATTCTTAGTGCAGACGTGACCACCGTTAATTATAACGGTGAATTTGAAGTGATCTATACGCAAGCGGGTTGTGAAAAAAGGCTTTGCTCACAAAGAGTGATGGTCGCAACGGGGCGCACGGCGAATGTGGCATCGTTAAACCTTGAAAAAGCAGGCGTTGAGTTTAATCATCAGGGCATCAATACCGACCATTTTTTGCAAACCAGCCAGTCTCATATTTATGCCAACGGTGATGTTGCCGCTCATTTTCCAAGATTTGCTCACACGGCACAATATGGTGCTCATACCATTGCACAAAATCTTTTTTTAGAACATAACTTTTTTAAAGTTAATTTTGACAAAAATTCGTGGGTGCTTTTCAGTGACCCCAATATTGCAATGGCAGGACTTTCCGAAGAAGAAGCGCGTAAACGAGGTATTGATGTCATAACAGGGATATATGATTATCACTTGGATGCAAAGAGTCAGATTGAAGGGGAGGCGTTTGGTTTTTTAAAATATGTTGTGAATCAGAAAAACAATCAAATTTTAGGCATATCTATTGTTGCAAGCGAAGCAAATAGCATTGCTGGAGAAGCCGCCTTAATTGTTTCAAAGCACCTTACATTAAGTGATTTAGTTGACACCATTCACCCTCACCCAACACTTTCAGAATCTTTTTCGAATCTTGCAAAGCAGATGATGGGAGGCATTATGCAAGAAAAACTTAAAAATCCACTCGTTAAAACACTGTTAACGATTGAGCGGTTTTTGTAGTATTCGGTCACGATATATGGGAGAGAGTTTAATGAAAAATGAAAAAAATGATGTGGATGTGGATGAGAAAGAGCGTGATATCCCTGTTTCTTTGCCGCATAACAAAAAATCAATGGAGAGGGTGGCATTAGCGGTTGTATTTATTTTAGCCATGTTGGGTGTTGGTGTTACAGATTATGCTCCATTACAAAGCTTAAATTATTGGGGGGCGATGGCAATTATATTGGCTCTTTCAGGATTGATTATGGGCTGGTCAAAGGCTCAACACTTGAAACAACCTGTTTTACAATCATTAAGAGTACAAATTGTTCACTGGATCGCAACGGGAATAGCGGTGTTCGGCATTTTTTTATTGCTCAAAGCAGGCCGACTCAATTATGAAGGCACAGGACTGGTGTTATTAATTGTATTAGGGTTAGCCACCTTTCTGGATGGGTATCGCCTTAATTTATTTTTCAGTTTAGTGGGCGTATTTATCTTTGCGTTAGCCATGATTGCCGCCTATATTGAAGAGTACTTATGGGTTTTGTTAATCGTTATGCTCATATTAGGCGTAATCGTCTTTTTTTGGGAGCGGCATAAGCTTAAAGAGGCATTGAATTCTCCTTGATTTTCTTAAAAAATGAAATTAATTTGAGGAGTTACCTTAAATATATGGGTATTCAAATGCATGAATTGTTTATATATATTGCAAATAAAGAGGTTGTCTGTTTTAATGGATGGTATAAAAAAGAAAATGGTAAGCGTGCAGGGAGTGTTTTATGAATACGGTACGTTCTAATCCACCCGTTTCGGAAGAGGTGGTCGCAAAGGCGCTGATTAATACTAAAAAAGAGCTGGGATTGTCTAATGAGGTGGTGGGTAATATTATTGGTGTCAATGCCAGTACGATGAGTCGAATTGTAAAAAATGGGCAAATCAAAAATGCAAAAACATTGGAAGCCAGTTTATTGCTTATTCGAGTATATCGTTCTCTTTATGCTATTTTAGGTGGGAGCCATGAGGCTATGCGTCATTGGCTGAACACTCAAAACAGACATCTTCATGGCATACCTGTTTTACAGCTACAAGAGATGGTAGGGCTTGTAAATGTGGTTCAGTATTTAGATGCCATGAGAGGGCGAGCTTGACCTCTTTTTTTAAATCCCACCTATCCAGTATTGATGCTTTTATTTACAGAATGGTTGAGTCTCAAGAAAAGGTTGCAACTATGCAGTTGGTTGACACGCTTGATGAGCAATCGCTATTAGAAAGTCTGATAGAATCCTCCAAGCCAGGTTTGATTTGTGGGCAGCGACACTATCTTATTGAGACTCCGTTTCGTTATCCTCCGTTAGAATATGGCTCTCGTTTTGGCAGTCGGTTTGAGCGTTCTCTTTTTTATGGTTCGCATACGGTGAATGCGATGCTGTATGAGTCGGCTTATTATGCCTTTTATTTCTGGCAAGCACTGGATACGCCGTTTAAAAAGCCAATTGTTAGTCATAAAACCTCTTTTGAAGTACGAGTAAAAAGTGCTTCGTATATTGATTTATGTTTGATTCAAGATAATGAGATGCAAATGAAGTTACGCTCTAAAACCGATTATGGGTTTACTCAATCCATTGGTTCGGAGTTAAGGGCACTGGGGGTCGATGCGTTTTCTTATTTTTCGGCGCGAAGTCCAAATGAGGATGCAAACATGGGAGTGTTTAATATTGATAGCATTGTCAGTCATCCATTAAGGCAATGTGGTTGGGAGGTAAAGCAAACAATGGAGTCCATTCTTTTTTATTGCCAGGGCAACCCTCAGCTTAATAAACAATTTCAAAAAACAGATTTTTTAGTGAATCAAACATTTCCAGAGCCATCAAGTTAAGTTCGTGCTTTTTTAATGTAGGGTCGTGTTTTTTATCGCTTCTATCGTTTTTATAATGTCCGAGTGATTTCACGCGTGCCTTCCAGCGCTTTAATGGCTTCATTGGCGCGCATAAACAGGGTTTGGCTGTCTTCGTTACTCTCTCGTAGTTCGGTTACGCCTGCGTGACTGGTTAAGCAGGTGGTGACACCGTCTTCGAGTTTAATGGTTTGCGCTGAAATGGTTTCTTGTGCCAGTTTGGCAATCCGAAAGGCATCAACGGCTTTAATTTCGGGCAACATAATCATAAACTGATCGCAACTGAGTCGCCCAATGTAGCCTAAATCGTTAATTACACTGGTAATGGCGTGTGTACTGGCCAAGATGGCTTTGTCCCCTGCTTCGTGTCCGTAGGCATCGGTAATGCGTTTAAAGCAGTCGAGGTTTATTTTGATTAGCGATAGAGCCTGATTATTGAGTCGGGCTTTATTGAGCTCTTCGTCCACCAATCCTAAAAAGAAATCACGATTGTATAAATCGGTGAGTGGGTCTTTGGAGGAGAGGTGTTCGAGTTGTTCTTCCATGTGTTTACGACTGCTGATATTAATGGCAAGCCAGATAACGGCTGGCTGATCGTAAGCCCCTTCTTTAATGGGGTACACGCGTGCTTCATACCATTGTCCCCCTTTGGGGCCCTCTTTAACGCCTTCAATTTCGTTATTGGCCAGTTGGTATTCAATTTCTTGTAGGCTGTTGCTGTTGATGGCACGCTGTACGACGTTTAAAAAACGATTTGCTACTTCTTCAGGTAAAACATCGTGGTAGGTTTTGCCTAACAAGCTGGAGCCATCTGCGTATAAACTGCGTTCTTGTCCGCCAATGATATCCAGATAAGTGCCATCTTCTCCCATTACAAAAATGGGGTCGGGCATGGCATTGGCAATGGCTTCCAAATGGGATGAAGTGGTTGATTCAGTCATCGTTAATCCTTTGAAATCGGTTTGTATTTAATGCGATGAGGTTGCGCGGCATCCGCCCCTTTGCGACGCTTTAGATCGGCTTCGTAGTCGGAGAAGTTTCCTTCAAACCATTCTACGTGGGAATCGCCTTCAAATGCGAGCATGTGGGTGGCAATGCGATCTAGGAACCAGCGGTCATGGGAAATGACTACGGCACAGCCAGCAAACTCCAGCAAAGCTTCCTCCAGAGCCCGCAATGTTTCAACGTCTAAATCATTAGTGGGTTCATCTAATAACAAGAGATTTCCGCCACTTTTTAGCGTTTTGGCGAGATGTACGCGATTACGTTCTCCCCCTGAAAGGGTTCCAATTTTTTTCTGTTGATCGCCGCCTCTAAAGTTAAAGCGGCTACAGTAGGCACGAGAGTTGACTTCGATATTGCCAACCATAAAATTTTCTTCCCCCCCTGATATTTCTTGCCAAACGCTGTTGTTATCATTGAGGGCATCACGGCTTTGGTCAACAAAAGAGAGTTGCACCGTGTCACCAAATTCAATGGTGCCTGAATCGGGCTGTTCTTGGCCTGTCAGCATTTTAAACAGAGTGGATTTTCCTGCACCGTTGGCCCCAATAATGCCGACAATGCCTCCTTGCGGTAGCCTGAAGGAGAGGTCGTCAATCAGGAGTCGGTCACCAAAGGATTTGGAAAGGTGATTGACTTCAATGACTTTTTGTCCCAAGCGTTCAGCAACTGGAATGAATATTTCATTGGTTTCATTGCGTTTTTGGTGTTCAATACTGCTGAGTTCTTCAAAGCGTGCCATGCGGGCTTTGGATTTGGCGTGCCGTCCTTTAGCATTAGAACGTACCCATTCCAACTCGTTTTGAATGGTTTTCATGCGAGCTGCTTCGGATTTAGATTCTTGTTGCAGACGTTTTTCTTTTTGTTCCAGCCAGGAAGAGTAGTTGCCTTCATACGGAATGCCTTCGCCACGATCCAGCTCTAAAATCCATTGTGCCGCATTGTCTAGGAAATAACGGTCATGGGTAATGGCAACCACGGTTCCCGTAAAGTCGAGCAAAAAGCGTTCGAGCCAAGCGATGGATTCGGCATCCAAGTGGTTGGTTGGTTCGTCGAGCAGTAGCATATCGGGTTTTTCGAGTAACAGTTTACACAGTGCTACACGGCGACGCTCGCCGCCTGAAAGTTTGCTGACATCGGCATCCCAAGGTGGAAGGCGTAATGCATCGGCGGCAATCTCCAGGGTGCGTTCAATATTATGACCGTCTTTGGCTTGAATGATGTCTTCAATCTCGGCCTGTTTTTTGGCCAGCGCATCAAAGTCGGCATCCGGTTCAGCGTAAGCAGCATAAATGGCATCCAGTTCAGTCAGTGCTTTGGTTACTTCCGATACGGCTTCTTCGATATTGCCACGCACGTCTTTAGTTTCATCAAGTTGTGGTTCTTGTGCCAGGTAGCCAATTTTAATGCCCGGTTGTGGGCGAGCTTCACCAATAATATCGGTATCAATGCCAGCCATAATTTTTAAAAGGGTGGACTTACCCGAGCCATTTAATCCGAGTACCCCAATTTTAGCCCCGGGAAAGAAAGAGAGAGAGATGTCTTTTAAAATAGAGCGATTGGGGGGAACCACTTTTCCAACGCGGTTCATGGTGTAAACAAATTGTGCCATGTCGTGTATCCTGACTTTGGTTGAAAACAAATAAATTGAGTGCCACTTTACCTAAAAATGCCATTCAATTAAAGGGGTAAAGGGAATTGGAGTAAATAAGTTCAGTTTAAGTTCAGTTTGTGTATGAAAAACCTTTTATTTAATATGAGATAAATTCACTTTTAATGGGTGTTTTAAATTGGTTATTTTGGCTAAAAACGGGTAAAATTCTTCTTTTTAATTTTATGGGGTCTTGCTTGTGTTGAGCAAAGGCCTTTGATATTGATTGTCTGAAATGGAGAGCCTGAAAGATGTTCACAAAATCGATGACCATTGCTGGTTATGATGATTTAATTGCCGATGCGATTAAAAATGAAGAAGTGCGTCAAGAAACACACATTGAGTTGATTGCATCCGAAAACTATACCAGCCCACGTGTCATGGAAGCACAAGGTTCTTATTTCACCAATAAATACGCCGAAGGGTATCCTGGCAAGCGTTATTATGGGGGGTGCGAATTTGCCGATGTCGTAGAGCAGGCCGCCATTGACCGTGCTAAAGAGTTGTTTGGTTCGGATTACGCCAATGTACAGCCACACTCTGGCTCTCAAGCCAATGCAGCGGTTTATATGGCATTGGTTAAGCCGGGCGATACGATTTTAGGTATGAGTCTTGCACATGGTGGGCATTTAACACATGGCTCGCATGTGAGTTTTTCAGGTAAAATTTATAATGCGGTTCAGTACGGTATTGACCCGGTTTCAGGTCAAATTGATTACGATGAAGTGCAGGCGCTGGCTAATGAACATCAGCCTAAAATGATTGTGGCGGGTTTCTCTGCTTACTCTCAAGTGATTGATTGGGCGCGTTTCCGTGAAATTGCCGATTCTGTTGGTGCCTATTTATTTGTTGATATGGCGCATGTAGCTGGATTGATTGCGGGGGGAGAATACCCAAATCCAGTGCCATTTGCACACGTTGTGACTACCACAACGCATAAAACATTACGTGGTCCTCGTGGTGGATTGATTTTGTCTAAGTCTAATCCGGACCTTGAAAAGAAATTGAATTCAGCTATTTTTCCAGGTGGGCAAGGTGGGCCATTGGTGCATGTTATGGCGGCAAAAGCGATTTCATTTAAAGAGTGTTTAGAGCCAGAGTGGAAAGCATACTGTCAAAATGTCATTAAAAATGCGAAAGCGATGGCAACGGTCTTTATGGAGCGCGGCTGTGATGTGGTGTCAGGCGGGACAGAAAATCACTTGTTCCTAGTGAGCTTGATTAAAAAAGGTTTAACAGGCAAGCTGGTGGATGCTGCTTTGGATGCCGCACACATTACCATCAATAAAAACGCCGTACCAAATGATCCGATGTCCCCCTTTGTGACCAGTGGTATTCGGGTCGGAACGGCTGCGGCCACCACACGTGGATTTACGGAAGAAGATTGTGTCAATTTGGCCTCATGGATGTGTGACATTATTGATGCCTGTGACCAGTCAACGGAGAGCTGGGATGCGAATGTTGTAGCAGAGGTATGTCAAAAGGTGACCAAACTGTGTGCGGATAAGCCGGTTTATAAATAGAAAACAGGTGAGCATAAAAAAAACCACCTATCGGGGAGTCTGTTTGAGAATAGAAATCGTAACGAGAGAACCCCATTTTTAAGGTAGATTTTTAGTTTATTAAAATGAATAGCGTGGCTATTTTAAACAGGAATGAACTAAACTTCTGCCTTAAAAAGGAGTGTTTTACCGTTGAATTTTTTATTTTCAGATGGTGCCCTAGGGTGGTTTTTGTGTCTTTAGAGCATGTGTGAATAAGGGGGGGGAGAATTATGCATTGTCCATTTTGTAATGCGCCAGAAACCAAGGTGGTTGATTCACGTTTGGCTACGGAAGGGATTCAAGTTCGGCGTCGTAGAGAGTGTGTAAAATGCGGTGAGCGTTATACCACTTATGAAACAGCTGAATTGTCTTTGCCCAGAGTGATTAAAAGTGATGGTAACCGAGAGCGTTTTGAAGAAGCTAAAATTCGTAGGGGGTTAATTAAAGCACTTGAGAAGCGTCCAGTGGAAAGCGATGAAATTGATCGAGTGGCGAACCAAATTACAAAACGCTTAATGACAGAGGGGGTGAGGGAAATTTCTTCCCAGGTATTGGGCGAGTGGGTTATGGACGCTTTGCGTGATTTGGATCAGGTTGCTTATGTTCGTTTTGCTTCTGTGTACCGCTCATTTCAAGATGTCAATGCGTTTCGCGAAGAAGTTGAAAAGCTGGTGCAAGCGACAACGGCCAAAAGTTAAACGCCAGTTTTTGAAAAATGGTTAGATATGCTTGAGCAAAAAAATTTCCCCCCCCTTGATGTGGCGTATATGTCTCAGGCGTTATCCTTAGCTCAAAAAGGACGTTTCTCTACTCGACCCAATCCTGCTGTAGGATGTGTTTTAGTCAAAGAGGGAAACGTGGTTGGCACAGGGTGGCACCGTAAAGCGGGGCAGCCTCATGCGGAGCGTTATGCATTGATGGAGGCAGGTGAACAGGCCGCAGGTTCGGTTGCTTACGTGACGTTAGAGCCGTGTTCACATCATGGTCGAACCTCTCCTTGCGCTAATGCTTTAATAGAGGGGGGGGTAAAAAAAGTGTATATTGCTATGCTAGACCCTAATCCATTGGTTGCAGGAAAAGGGGTTCAGGCATTAGAGCAGGCTGGTATTGGCGTGAGCGTTGGCTTGTTGGAAAAGCAAGCACGTATATTAAATAAAGGATTTATTCGTCGAATGGAACAAGGGCTGCCATACGTTTTTTTAAAAATAGCCAGCAGTTTGGATGGCCGTATCGCAATGGCGAACGGTGAAAGCCAGTGGATTACGGGAAAAGAGTCTCGTATTGAAGTTCATAAGCTACGTGCACAATGTGGTGCGATTGTGACGGGCATTGGAACGGTGTTGGCTGATGATCCGAGTTTAACCGTGCGATTGTCAGAAAAAATACGATTAGAGATGAATTTGGATGGGACATCATCCTCTGGCAGTCAACCTTTAAGAGTGGTTTTAGATCCGATGTTGCAAATGCCATCAAAGGCTAAAATGTTGCAGTTAGAGGGGCGCACATTAGTGATTACCTCAAGCATTACCTTGAGGCATCAACGGGAGCGAGTGGCTAAATTTCGTGAATTAAATTGTGATGTTATTGGCGTTTCATGCCAGGCCAATCGTCTGGATTTGCCTTCAGTTTTACAGTATTTAGCCAAAGAGGCACACATCAATACTGTCATGGTTGAGTCGGGCGCAATGGTGGCGGGTGCTTTTTTAGAAGAAGGTCTGGTAGACGAATTGCATGCGTTTATTGCTCCATGTTTATTAGGAGATAAAGCCAAACCCATGTTTCACTTGCCAAATATTCATTCAATGGCTGACAAGTGTCAGTTAACGATGGATTCTGTAGAGGTATTGGGTGGCGATATTCGATTAATTTTAAAGCCTATTATTAAAAAGGCAAAAAGGCTTTAAATTAAGGTGCCAAAGGTAAAAGATGTTTACAGGAATTATTGAGGCAACAGGTACGATTCAAAAAATTGAACCCAAAGAAGGGGACTGGAAGGTCACCATCTACACAGGCAAGATGGATTTGTCAGAGGTCGAGATTGGAGACAGCATTGCAGCGAATGGCATTTGTTTAACGGTCATTGCCCTAAATACAGATGGCTATGTGGCCGATGTTTCGGTAGAAACCTTAAATGTCACCACAGCGAATGAGTGGAACGTAGGGACAGAAGTGAATTTGGAAAAAGCCCTGCGTTTGCAAGACCGTTTGGGTGGACATTTGGTCAGTGGTCATGTGGATGGCGTGGGTGATGTTAAGCGCATTATCCAAGATGGGCGTTCATGGCGTTATGAAATTGAAGCACCCTTGAGTTTGGCCAAATACATTGCCTCTAAAGGGTCGATTTGCATTAATGGCATTAGTTTAACAGTGAATCAGGTGAATGGCAGTTTGTTTGATGTCAATATCGTGCCACATACCCGTCAGGAAACCACCATTAAAACTTTTAAAAAAGGCACTCGGGTAAATTTGGAAGTGGACTTGTTGGCGCGTTATTTGGAGCGCATGATGACTGCGCCACAAGCCGATGATGCCATGCCTGTTACCTCACAATTTTTAGCAGAAAACGGATTTAAATAACCATGCAGTTAAATACCATTGAAGAACTGATTGAAGATTACAAGCAAGGTAAAATGGTCATTTTGATGGACGATGAAGACCGAGAGAATGAAGGGGATTTATTGATTCCTTCTTCATTGGTCACCGCTGAAGACATTAACTTTATGGCGCGATATGGTCGAGGGTTAATTTGTTTAACCTTGACACGAGAGCGTTGTAACCAACTGCATTTGCCCTTAATGGTGAAAGATAACTCTGACCCGCATGGTACGCCGTTTACCGTTTCTATTGAGGCCGCGGAGGGGGTGACAACGGGTATTTCTGCTGCCGACCGGGCTGTAACAGTCAGGGCAGCTGTGGCTTCGGATGCTGGACCAGCAGACATTGTTACCCCTGGGCATATTTTTCCACTGATGGCGCAACCAGGAGGAGTGCTAACACGAGCAGGCCATACCGAAGCAGGGTGTGATTTGGCACGTTTGGCAGGGTTGGAACCTTCTTCGGTGATTGTGGAAATTATGAATGAAGATGGTTCAATGGCGCGTCGAGAGGATCTTGAAAATTATGCAAAAGAGCATAATATTAAAATGGGCACCATTGCCGATTTAATTGAGTATCGTTTGCAAAATGAAAAAACCATTGAACGTGTTTCGGAGTGTAAACTGCCAACGGAATTTGGTGAGTTTAAATTAATTGGTTATCAAGATGTGTTGGAGCATAAGGCTCATTTTGCCTTGGTGTTTGGAGTGCTGAAAAACGATGAACCGATATTGGTTCGGGTGCATATGCTGGATACCTTGTGTGATGCATTTGCTTCAAGTCGCGCTGAATGTGGCTGGTCGTTACGCTCAGCCATGAAGCAAATTACGGAAGAGGGCGCAGGGGTTATTGTGGTGCTACGAAAACATGAAGAAGCGACCGAATTGCTGGATAAAATTCAGTCTTTTCAAATGAAGGACCTTGGCATTCATGCCCCTGATATGACCCCCGAAGATGACATTAAAACATTTGGTTTGGGTGCACAAATTCTTTCTGATTTAGGCTTAACACAATTAAAAGTAATTGGGTCGTCCGCAAAAATGAACGGGTTAAGTGGGTTTGGATTGGAAATTTCAGATGTTGTGCCTAAAAAAGGGTAACCCTACGGGGCTTAGCCATTTTATTCGCCTCGGCGTTAAATGCTTAGACATGGCTTCATTCATTTGCCTTGATGCGAATAAAATGGCGTTGCCAGAAATTAAGCGACTTATTCAGAGGTTCCTTAATGAGACGGGCTGATTCATAAGAGAGTTTGGGTTCCACAAATCGAAGGGTATGGTGATATTATTTATTTTTCTCCAATTTTTATATAGAAATGTGGAAAAACAGTGTAAGTCTTTGTAAAGGTTTGAGTTTCATGCTACTTTGATTGGCAATGGCATGCAAGTTTTTGTAATTTTTTTAAAAATAATGTTATTTATAAGGTCGGTTAAACATCTGTTTGCGGATGCGTTTTCCGTATAAAAACTCGAAGCCAATGGAGATGGTGATAAAAATTATAAAGATAAAAATGGCACGTGGGTTCGTCATATAGGTGTGTGAGAGTAGCGTGACAAGTGCCATGCCACTGATGAGGCAAGCAACGAAAAGCAGGTATGGATTGCCTTGAATGGTGGCGTGGAGTTTATAAGCGCCGAGGTTAATAATGAAAAAAATGAGTAAAAAACTGGCGCTGCCTATAATGGCAATTTCGGTTAAATCAATTAAGTTGGCAAGGGTCAGGCTTAATCCTGCTGTGATCCAAACATCAATGGTTGGAATGTGGCGATGATTTTGTTGCGCCAGTTTTTGAGGTAACTCGCCTTCTTTTGCCAGTGCATAGCCTAAACGTGCATTGCCATAAATGGTGGCATTAATTGCAGAAAATGTGGCCAGTAACGCTGCAATGGCAACAATGGTAAAGCCTACTTTTCCCAAGGCGGGCTCGGCAGCAACGGCCAGCGCATAATCTTTGGCGGTTAGCAGTTGGCTTTCGGATACCGTGCCAGTGGTAATAATGGCAATTAAAATGTATAGGATGATGACCAAAATAACAGAACCATAAAAAGCTCTGGGCAGGGTGGTTTTGGGATGCTTTACATCTTCTGCGGCATTGGCAATAAGTTCAAACCCTTCATAGGCAACAAAAATAATCATTCCTGCCACCAGAATTGAAAACCCGCTACCCCATTGAGAGGGAGAAAGTCGTTCTGTATCAACATAAAAGGCACTGGTGACAATAATAAAAAGCAGTATTAAAAGTTTGAGAATTACAAACAAGGTTTCGGAACGGCTGACAAACGAGGCGCTGATTAAGTTAATTGCAAGGGGTAATAAAATGGCTACGCTGATTAAGAGGTGTTTAAGCCATGCATTATCGTGACTAAAAAAAGTTTGGGCATAGGATGCAAACGCAACAGCATACAGTGATATGGTGACCAAATAACTGAGCCAAAGCATTAAGTTGGCTGAACCTGAAAGTAAGTTGTGGCCAAATGCACGGTCAATAAAGACAATGGTGCCACCACGATTTTGATACGTGACTGAAAGTTTGGTATAAGAGTAGGCCGTTAACAGGGCAACAATGCCAGCAAAGAAAAAGGCAAGTGCTGTTGCTCCGTGTGCCAATGAAACGGCTTCACCCAAGACAGCAAAAATTCCCCCCCCTACCATGCCCCCAATTCCGATGGAAATGGCGCCAAATACTCCAATGCTTCTGTTGTTTTGATTCATAAATGTGAATGGTTTTTTTTAAATGAAGAGTCCATTTTAAACGATGTTGAAGCTCTTTTTGGAAGTTATAGGTTGTCAAGAGAAGGGTTGATTAAAAATCTACGTTTAAAGTGAAAATATGGCACAATAAGTGCCAAATAGTATCTGGAGACCTTTGTACGATATCATTGCGACTAAAATGCTTCCTGTTTTTCGTTAGCAAAAGCTGTAAATAACTCGTGATTAATGGCATCGCGTTTTTTTACAAATATTGTGTAAAGGTTTTTTCGTGTAAATAAAGAGATAAAAAATGAAAATAGTAGAAGGTAATTTAACCGCTGAAGGAATGAAAATAGGGTTGGTTGTTGGTCGTTTTAATAGCTTTATTGTGGAGCACCTAGTCAGTGGTGCGCTGGATACCATTGTACGTCATGGTGGCAGTGAAGATGACGTTTCTAAAGTAATGGTACCGGGAGCATTTGAAATCCCGTTGGCAGTACAAAAAATGGCGCAGTCAGGAAAGTTTGATGCCATTGTAGCGCTAGGTGCAGTGATTCGTGGTGGTACGCCGCATTTTGATTATGTGGCGGGCGAGTGTGTAAAGGGCATTGGTCAGGTTCAGCTTAATACGGGTGTTCCTGTCTCATTTGGTGTGTTAACCGTAGACAGCATTGAACAAGCGATTGAACGTGCGGGTACAAAAGCGGGCAATAAGGGCGAAGAGTGTACACTTGCCGCGATTGAAATGGTTAATGTAATGAAGCAACTGTAATGAAAACACTGGCAGACATTCAGCCTGGTCAAGGCGAAGAAATTATTGAAAAAGAAGCACGGGTAACGCCAAGAACGCAGGCGCGTCGAGTAGCCTTGCAAGCATTGTATGTTTGGGAGATGACGAATGAGGAGCCCGCTATTATTATTCAAAGCTTTCATGAAGATGAACGCTTGCTTAATCTGGATTTTGATTTGTTTAAAGGACTGTTAGTTAATATTAGCCGACAGGCCGTTGACCTGGATGCGGCGTATGCTGATTATTTAGACCGTTCGGTGATGATGATTGATCCAGTTGAGCGGGCGATTATGCGTATGGGAGTGTATGAATTACAAAATAACCCTGAAATTCCTTATAAAGTGGTGATTAATGAGTGCGTTGAACTGGCCAAGCGTTTTGGGGCAGAAGAGGGGCATAAATTTATTAATGGCATTTTAGATAAAGCATCTAAACAGTTGCGCCCACTTGAGCATCAGGCGACATCTTAACCCCCCCTTTGTTGTTGTTTTTGAATAACATAATAGGGCATGAATAAGAGCTTCGTAACATGGTTTACGGGGCTTTTTTTATTTGGACAAGTGGAAGAAAGTATGGCATTAGAGTTTGATTTGATTGAGATGTATTTTGCACCTTTATCACAAGAGGTTGAAGCAGTAGAGATGGGGATTGGTGATGATGGTGCAATATTGAATGTGCCTGAAAATCATCAACTGGTTGTAGTAACGGATACCTTGGTTTCGGGGGTGCATTTTCCTGAAAATACTGAGCCCTATGATATTGCATGGAAATCGTTGGCGGTAAATTTAAGTGATTTGGCCGCAATGGGGGCAACGCCCGCCAGTTACTCTTTAGCGCTCACCTTGCCTGAATATTCTGAGGATTGGCTACGTGCTTTTTCAGAAGGATTGCGAGACTTGAGCGCACAGTTTGCCATTCCGTTGATTGGGGGAGATACCTCTAAAGGGCCATTAACCGTTACGATTACCGCACAGGGCTGGGTACCAAATCAGCAGGCCATATTGCGCTCGGGCGCAAACATTGGCGATGTAATTTGTGTGACCAATACTCTGGGAGAGGGGGCACTGGGGTTAAAGCTGGCTTTAAATGATTGGCAGGATTCGTTTGCAATAAGTTGTCTGTCTGATGAAGAGCAGTGTCGTGCGCTTAATGCATTAAATCGCCCTATGCCACAAATTGCAATGAGTGCCGATATGCGAGGTTTGGTGAACAGTGCCATTGATATTTCGGATGGACTATTGGCCGATTTAGGCCACATGTTACACCATTCGTTAGCACGGTTAAAACAGGGTGCCGAACAGGGGGGGGGGGATTTTGTATTAGGAGCCGATATTGAGTTGAGTCAGCTGCCTCTTTCATCCGGTGTGGCGCATTATATTAAGGCAACACAAGATTGGTCACTTCCCTTGTCAGGAGGAGATGATTATCAACTGTGTTTGACGTTGCCAGAACAACATCTTTCTAAACTAACGGAACGAGTTGCTGCAAAAGGCGTGCGTTTAAGTGTGGTTGGCCATATCGTTAAACAGAAGGGCATTCGGTGTTTAAAACATGGTGTGCTTCAAGAAGAGGGAATGTTTGAAAAGGGAGGTGGCTATCGGCATTTTTGACAATGGCTTGTCATTGCCTGTAAAGCCCGCCTAGAAGCCTGTCGGTCTTAGGATGAATCTACTGCAAAAAAGCCATTTCGGCCCATTTTTCCGATCAATTTCGTTAAATTATACTCAATATTCGCCTCAAATGATCGAAAAAATGGTCTCAAAATGACTTTCTCTCGTGACGATCACCTAAGTCCGACAAGCTCCTAGGATGGTGTTTTACGGCCTTATTTTCGGATTAGGGGTAAGAGGTTATTTGTGTATTATAGTTCAGAAACGTACGCCGCCAGATTTTTAATTTCAGTTTCGGTTAAACCTTGAGCCATTGGCGCCATCATGTAAGTCATGGGGCCACGTTGTTTGCCTGCGCGGTATTCATTTAGTTTAAAAATAATGTCACTGGCAGGTTGTCCTGCAAGCCGTGGACCAACCATTCCTTCGGCGTTGCTACCGTGGCAAGGAACACAGGTTGACTTGAATTTGGTTTGGCCAGCAGTGGCATCCCCTGCTGCTACGTTGGTGCTGAGAGTTAAAAAAGTGATTGACATAAGAGTCGTAAGTGTTTGTTTCATGAGAAACTCCTTTGTAAAGGTATTGGATTGCTTGCTGATTTCATCTTAGACGAGGTTTAAAAAGAGGGCAACTTTTTTTTCAATAGACTCCTAGGAGCCTGTCGGTCTTAGGATGAATCTACTGCGAAAAAGCCATTTCGGCCCATTTTTCTGATCAATTTCGTTAAATATACTCAATATTATTCGCCTTAAATGATCGAAAAAATGGTCTCAAAATAGCTTTCTCTCGTGACGATCACCTAAATCCGACAGACTCTCCTAGGTGTCTTCTTTGAATTCCGTTAATAAGCGTTGAAAGCTTTGGTAGCGACTTAAAGCGATATTGCCTTCTTCAACGGCTTTTTTAATGGCGCAGTTAGGTTCAGTGCTGTGAGTGCAATTATTGTATTTACAGCCCCCCAGGTAGGGGGCAAAATCGGGGTAGTTGCCTTCAAGCTCACTGAGTGAGCAGGGGGCTGGACTAAATTGCCGAATGCCTGGGGAGTCAATCAGGTTGCCTCCATGTGGTTGTGTGTTATCAAGAGGGGGTAAGTGGTATAAAATACTGTTGGTGGTGGTGTGTTTTCCTAATCCAGTCGCTTCTGACAGAGCTCCAACACGGATGTGTAAGTCTGGGATAAGTGCATTGATTAAAGAGGATTTCCCAGCGCCAGAAGGACCGACAAAGACACTGTTTTTTCCATTCATAAAAGTACGTAATTCATCCAGCCCCGTTTGGGAGAGAGTGGAGGCGGGCAGTATTTCAATGTTCAGCGTATCATAGGGTTCAAGCAGGGCAGCAATGGCCTCCCAATCTTCTTCATTGGAAAGCAGGTCTACTTTATTGATGATAATGATGGCAGGAATATCGAGTTGATTGGCTGCAACCAGATAGCGGTCAATCATATCTGGGTGAATGCCTGGTAAAACAGGCATTACAATGCCAATAAAATCAATATTGGCTGCAACCATGCGAGTTTGCCCACGAAAGCCTGGACGGCTAAGTTCATGCGTTCTGGGAAGTACGCTGTTCACAACGCCTGTGTTGGCTTCAATATCGGTTTGCCAGATGACGCGGTCTCCTGCAACCAGTTTTCCGAGATGTTGCCGAATGGCACACTGGTAGTGTTCTCCTGTTTCAGACTCTACTAAGACACGCTTGCCAAAACTGGTAATGATGAGTCCTGTTTGTTCTTTGCCAAGTAAGGTATGTTCGCTCTTTTTATTTTTGGATGCACCGGCGTCGGTGCTACTTCTGTCTTGACGTTGTGAACGGACTCTGCGCTTTTGTTGGTGAGTGAGTTTGCGTTTGGCCATGAGAGGGTCTGTTTTAATCCAGTAAGGTATTAATTTTAGCGGCTAAAATCATGTCATTTAAACTTAATCCTTTGGCATTTGGAGTCTTAAGTGTAATGGTTACACGGTTGTAGTTAAAACAAATGGTTGGGTAGTGATCTTCTTTGTGGGCTAGCCAAGTGATTGCATTGACAAAAGCGATGCTTTGTTGGTCATTTTTAAATAAAAATTCTTTGCTTATTTGGGCATAGTTAAGAGGTGCATCCCACCCTGTTAGCTGACTTAAATGGCTTTCAATGACAGGAATGATTAGAGGTTTGCTCCCTTTGGGAATCTCTTGACAATGTTGCTGGGTTAACTCTTTTTCAGAAGAAGTGGGTGTTATCATGTTTTATTCCTCCTTTTTGTGATGCGTTGCAAGGGATTTTAAGTGATCAATTCGAATTTTGGCAGGAGGGTGGCTGTCATGATAGGCCGAATAGCTTGGATCGGGAGTCAGTGTACTGGCATTGTCTCGGTACATTTTGAGCAGTGCTGAAATAAGGGGGGCTGAACCAACGTGTTTGGCTGCAAAGGCATCGGCCTCAAATTCATGTTTTCGACTTTTTAATGCGCTTAAAGGCCCCATAAAGAAAAATAAAACGGGCACGGCTGTCATAAAGAGTAAAAGAGCTGCTGCAGGCGTTTGTGAGGTCATGCCAAGCCCTGTATAAAATTCGGGTAATTGGATTAACCAGCCGAGTAATGCGAGTCCAGCCAGCGTTATAAACGTGCTTTCAATTAATCGTTGACGAATGTGTCCGTGCTTGAAATGCCCTAATTCATGTGCCAAGACCGCCTCAACTTCTTCGGGGGTGAGGGTTTCAAGTAGAGTATCAAAAAAGACAATGCGTTTGTTTTTTCCCATGCCTGTAAAGTAAGCATTGCCATGTCCTGAACGGGAAGAGCCATCCATCACAAAAATTCCATTAGACTCAAATCCCGTACGCTCCAATAGTTGGGTAATACGTGTTTTCATTTCTTCGTCTTCCAGAGGGGTAAATTTATTAAAAATGGGAGCAATCCATTTTGGATAAGCCCACATTAAGGTAAATTGAAAGCCCATCCAGACAACCCATGTATATAACCACCAAGCTTGATCAAGGTAGTGATTCATAATGGTAAGAACAGCCCAAATAATCGGTACACCAAGTACGAGTATGAGCGCCCATTGCTTGAATAAGTCGCTGATGAATTTAAGTGGTGTGGTTTTATTGAACCCAAATTCCGATTCAATTTTAAATGTACTGATGATTGAGAAAGGAAGGTGTAGCAAAGAGAGCACCCATAAGGTGGACATTAAAAAAAGTACATCTCGCCAGATGGGTTCCAAACCGCTATTAAGCCAAAGGGTGTAGATGTCTTGAAAGCCTCCTCCTAATGTCATAAAGAGTAAAATAGCGGCATCGTATAATAGCCCTAAGCGCCCTAGTTGTAGCTTGGCACGACTGTAATCAGCGGCTTTTTGGTGCGCTTCCAGAGAAACAACTTGGCTGAATTCATCCGGTACGCTTGAGCGATGTTGGCCAATGTGGCGCTGATTTTTTATATTGAGCCAGATTTCAATAATGAAATTTAAAAACAGTGCAATTAGAAATAAAGAGGTAATCCAGTTCATGATTTTTTTAAGTCGTTTGAGTTAATATAGCCTGGTATTGTATGTGAAAAGAGATGGAATTATGAAGTCTGATAACAATTTAATTTGGATTGATTTAGAGATGACAGGGCTGGATCCTAAAAAAGACAGGGTGATTGAAATTGCAACGGTGGTGACAGACAGTGATTTAAATGTGGTTGCAAAAGGGCCTGTTTTTGCCATTCAAACCCCTAAAAAGGTGTTGGATGAGATGAATCAGTGGTGTATTACGCATCATGGAAAATCGGGATTAACAGAGCGGGTGCTGGAAAGTACAATTAGCTTGGAAGAGGCTGAAAAGCAGACGATTCGGTTTTTACAGTCGTATGTTTCATCGGGTAAATCCCCTATGTGCGGTAACAGTATTTGTCAGGATAGGCGTTTTATGGTGGAACAGATGCCTACACTGGAAGCGTACTTTCATTATCGAAATTTAGATGTCAGTACTTTAAAAGAGCTATCAAAACGCTGGGCCCCCAGTGTCTATCAGTCGCATCAGAAAAAAGGAGCGCATTTGGCGCTGGATGATATTTTGGAATCGATTGAAGAGTTACAGCATTACCGGCATTTTTTGTTTCAAACCAAATATCATCTATAACCCTCATTTTTAGGCGTGATCTGAGCTGTTACAGTTCAATTTTATAAAAAGAGGTGCTTAGAGTTCAAAATATTTAGAAAATCTTATATAATCCCCTTTTTTCCACATTTTAAAAATGTGTGGAGTTTTCATTAGATTAAATGATTCGCCTTTTGTAACGATTCTGTATAACTGGATAGGATGCTCAAGGCAAGAATGACTTTTTAAAGGGTCGGTTGAGTCGTTACGTTATAAACTTTAAGGTCTTTATATGAAAGGAGGCATGGATAAAAGGTAAGGGTTAAAATACGCTTGATTTTCGTTAAAAGTTTTGTGGATAGTTGTTGCTCCAGACAATTTTAGCTTCAATCAGTTAAGTTTTCTCTTTTTTTCTGTTTCAATTTTACCTCTACGGGCGTTGAGTGTCTTGTTTTGGTGCTCCTTCTCGTGTAAAGGTCTCACTTTAAAATTTTAAAAAGGATCAATGTTGTGGAAATGACGGGTGCCCAAATTCTTATCCATTATTTGGAAGATGAGGGTGTAGAACATCTATGGGGGTATCCTGGAGGGGCCGTATTGCCAATCTATGATGCTCTGGATACAGACGCTAAAAAATTAAACCATATATTGGTGCGTCACGAGCAGGCAGCGGTACATGCCGCAGATGGATATGCACGTTCTACAGGTAAGCCAGGAGTGGTTCTTGTTACGTCTGGCCCCGGCGCAACCAATGCAGTAACAGGCATTGCAACCGCTTATATGGATTCGATTCCCATGATTTGTATTACGGGTCAGGTGCCGACAGGTATGATTGGTCTGGATGCCTTTCAGGAGATAGACACGGTTGGCGTGACAAGACCTATCGTCAAACACAACTTCTTGGTCAAGGATGTTAATGATCTTGCTAGCACGCTCAAAAAAGCATTTTATCTAGCCACAACAGGTCGACCTGGCCCCGTTGTCATTGATATTCCAAAAGATGTACAAAACGCCAAAAGCACTTATGCATACCCTCAAGAAGTTGAGATGCGCTCTTATTTACCAATAACAAAAGGGCATAGTGGGCAAATCAAGAAAGCGGTTGACATGATGCTTTCTGCCAAAAGACCTGTTTTATATACAGGGGGAGGAGTTATTTTAGGCGACGCTTCTGAAGAGTTAGTGACCTTGACACACAAGCTGGGCTTTCCCATTACCCAGACATTAATGGGATTGGGTGCGTTTCCTGCATCAGACAAACAGTCGATTGGGATGTTGGGTATGCATGGTACGTATGAAGCAAATTTGTCGATGCATAACAGCGATGTGATTATTGCGATTGGGGCACGATTTGATGATCGTGTGACAGGAAATTTAGAAAAATTCTGTCCAGATGCCAAAATTATTCATGTGGATATTGATCCAGCATCCATTTCTAAAAATGTCTTGGTGGACATCCCTATTGTTGGGCCTGTTAAACAGGTCTTGACTGAAATGATTCGCCTTTTAAACAAGGCAGAGCGTCAGGTGGATTCTGAAGCTTTAGCTGATTGGTGGAGTCAGATTGAAGGCTGGCGTGCGACGAACTGTTTGCGCTATGACAGTACGGGTGCCAAAATTAAACCTCAAGCGGCTATTGAAGGGGTTTGGAAAGCGACAAACGGGGATGCTTTTGTTGCTTCGGATGTGGGGCAACACCAAATGTTTGCTGCACAATATTACCCCTTTGATAAACCACGTCGCTGGTTAAATTCAGGTGGGTTAGGCACAATGGGCTTTGGCTTGCCTGCGGCGATGGGAGCGAAAATGGCACACCCAGATGAAACGGTCATTTGTGTAACGGGTGAAGGCTCTATTCAAATGAATATTCAAGAGCTATCAACTTGTTTGCAATATGGCTTGTCGGTCAAAATTATTTGTTTAAATAATGGCTTTTTAGGTATGGTGCGTCAGTGGCAAGAGTTTTTTTATGAGCGTCGTTACTCGATGTCTTATATGGACTCGTTGCCTGATTTTGTTAAGTTGGCAGAGTCGTATGGCCATGTAGGTATTCGCATTAATGACCCAGATACCATGCAAACCCAGTTGGATGAAGTGTTCTCCGATAAATATAAAAATCGTTTGGTATTCGTTGATATTATTACGGATCAACAAGAGAATGTATACCCGATGATTCCAGCTGGTGCAGGTTTAAACGAAATGATTTTGGTATAGGAGAATAACATGAAACATATTATTTCTATGCTGATTGAAAATGAATCGGGGGCACTTTCTCGGGTATCGGGGCTTTTTTCAGCAAGAGGTTACAATATTCATGCCTTAACGGTTGCACCGACAGAAGATGACTCGTTGTCACGGCTAACACTGGTTACCAGTGGAACCTCTCAAGAAGTTGAACAGATAGTGAAGCACTTGAATCGTTTAATTGATGTGGTTAAGGTTCTGGATTTAACGGAAGGGTCGCACATTGAACGAGAGTTAATGTTAATAAAGCTTTCTACAACAGGAGAGACTCGGGAAGAATATAAGCGTTTGGTGGATATTTTTCGAGGGGATATTGTGGATGTGACTTCAACAACCTATACGGTTCAAATGGTTGGAAAGTCGGCTAAACTCGATGCCTTTATTGATGTCATTGACCCAGGGCTTATTTTGGAAACCGTTCGTTCGGGAACGGTGGGTGTGATTCGTGGCGAGAAGTGTTTACACGTATAAATATTTATCTTTTAACATGGCATGGCCTTTAGGGAGCCTCTGATTAAGTCCCTTAACATTCTGTGAGTCTTCAAGCCTTCCTATTCTAGGCCTGTTTCGCAGGGAATGGTTATTCCATTCACAAGAAGCATAACAACGAAGAGGAAGGCTTGAAGGCTCACCCTGTGGGGCTTAACCATTTTATTCGTCTCGGCGTTAAATGCCTTTGCAAGGTCTAGACATGGCTTCAGTCATTTGCCTTGATGCGAATAAAATGGCGTTGCCAGAAATTAAGCGACTTATTCAGAGGTTCCTTATGAAGTGTTAATTAAATCACTTGCTCAGAATTCAAGCGATTTAATTAGCATCTTATTAGGAAGGTTGGGTCGTTACAATTATTTTAAATTAACATTTTAAGGAATAACAACATGCAAGTTTATTACGACAAAGACTGTGATCTATCCATTATTCAAGGTAAAAAAGTCGCTATTATTGGATTTGGTTCTCAGGGGCATGCTCATGCCTGTAACTTACAGGATTCGGGCGTTGATGTAACGGTTGGTTTACGTGCAGGCTCTTCTTCGATTGCAAAAGCAGAAGGGTATGGCTTAAAAACAGCAGACGTTGCAACGGCGGTTTCGGGTGCAGACGTTGTTATGATTTTAACGCCAGATGAATTCCAGTCGGTTCTTTATAAAGAAGAGATTGAGCCAAACATTAAGCAGGGTGGAGTATTGGCATTTGCACATGGTTTTGCCATTATTTATAATCAGGTTGTGCCACGTAAAGATTTGGATGTGATTATGATTGCACCAAAAGCACCTGGTCATACGGTTCGTTCTGAGTTTGTTCGTGGTGGTGGAATTCCAGATTTGATTGCGGTTGAGCAAGATGCCTCTGGTCATGCAAAAGCGATTGCGCTTTCTTATGCCTCTGGCGTGGGTGGAGGTCGCACAGGAATTATTGAAACGACATTCCGTGATGAGTGTGAAACCGATTTGTTTGGTGAACAAGCGGTATTGTGTGGTGGTGCAGTTGAGTTGGTTAAAGCGGGCTTTGATACGTTGGTTGAAGCAGGGTATGAACCTGAAATGGCTTACTTTGAGTGTTTGCATGAGTTGAAGTTAATTGTTGACTTAATGTTTGAAGGCGGTATTGCCGATATGAACTATTCCATCTCTAATAATGCTGAGTATGGTGAGTATGTGACAGGGCCAAAAGTCATCAATGAAGAGTCTCGTCGTGCAATGCGTGAAGCGTTAGCCAATATTCAGTCAGGTGAATACGCGAAGCAATTTATTTTAGAAGGTCAAAGCAACTACCCTTCTATGACAGCGGCACGCCGTAACAATGCTGAGCATGGTATTGAAGTGGTTGGTAAAAAACTACGTGCGATGATGCCTTGGATTGCATCGAACAAGATTGTTGACCAAGAGAAAAACTAATTCATTTTGTCGAATGTATCTTGAAAAAGCCCGCTTTAAAGTGGGCTTTTTTATATGGTATGTATTTTTTTTCCAATTCAGCGTTTCTTTAAAAAATTTCTCCCCCCTCTTTTTTTTTACTCTTTTAATCCAAAATCGAATCGCTTTGAACGAAAGGGGATACGAGTAAAAAGGTAAATTGTGTCTGATTTTAGTTAAAAATTTTGCGAATCGCTTTCTATTCCCTGTCATTTTTTTGACATTTTATTGAAACCCCTATATAAAGAGGGTTCAAAATTTGATAAACAATGAAATGGCGGCTAAATGTCTCAAGATATTTTTTCCTCACTGGTTGGTAACAGCGTTGCAATGCAACGGGTAAAAACATTGATTCGGCAGGTGGCTGAAACCGATGCCACGGTGTTAATTTTAGGTGAGTCAGGTACGGGTAAAGAGGTGGTGGCACAAGCGTTACATAATGCCTCTGCTCGTTCTGAACACGCGTTTATTCCAATTAATTGTGGTGCGATTCCAGCAGAACTGCTTGAAAGTGAATTATTTGGTCATGAAAAAGGTGCCTTTACTGGGGCAATAACGGCGCGTAAAGGTCGTTTTGAAATGGCTGAAAAGGGCACTATTTTTTTAGATGAAATTGGAGACATGCCTTTACCTATGCAGGTTAAGTTGTTGCGTGTTTTGCAAGAACGGACTTATGAGCGTGTTGGAGGGAATAAAAGCTTTCAGTGTGATATTCGGGTCATTGCTGCCACGCACCGTGATTTAGAAGAGCGTATTGAGGCGGGAGAGTTTCGTGAAGACCTGTTTTATCGTTTAAATGTGTTTCCCATTGAGGTGCCTTCCTTGCGAGAGCGTCCTGAAGACATTGAAGCATTATTTGAGTTTATGTTTTATCACATTCAGGAAGCGGGTCGAAAAATTCCACATTTAACAGAAAAGGCCATTTTAGCATTACAGCATTACTCATGGCCGGGCAATGTTAGGGAGTTGGGGAATCTGGTTGAGCGATTATCAATCCTGTTCCCAGGTTTGCAAGTGGATTACGGTGATTTGCCCCGCAAGTATCAGGTGGATATTCCGGAGGGTGCAAAACGTTTAAAACCAGAACCTCTTGTTCAGATTGAGGACAAGCCTGTTAATCCAGTGGATGAGGTTAAAACAGGGGGTGAAGAATGGTGTAAACAAACAATGGACAAGGTAGAGACAGACACGCCTTCAGAGGTTTCACCATCTTATTCTGAAATGGCTTCGCTTAATTTAGAACAAGGTATTGACCTTAAATCTTATTTGGTTGAAATGGAAGTTCAGCTTATTCAAAAAGCGTTGTCTCAAACAGAAGGAAATGTTTCGCAAGCGGCCAAACTGTTACAGATGAACCGAACGACATTGGTTGAAAAGATACGTAAGTATGATTTAAATTAATCCGAGGCTCTGAATGTGTTAAATGAAATCGAACAGCATCGTTTAAAGGAGCTGGAAGAAGCGTTTGAGTTGTTTAATGCTACTTCGATGCAATTAACCAATGCGTATGACGGATTGCAAGAACAAGTGGTGCATTTACAAGGCCAGTTGGCAAAAAGTGATCAGGAAAAACGTCAAGTTGCAGACCGCTTAAGTCGTTTGCTTAATTTGTTGCCTGCTGGGGTTATTGTTTTAAATGAACATAATCAAGTGGTTGAAATGAATCCGGGAGCGGAGGCTATTTTGGGGCAAGATGCTTTGGGACGTGACTGGGATATTGTGGTTATGAATGTGTTTCTTTTGTCCAATGACGCTGGAGAATTGATTACTCATGAAGACGTCGTGTATCAATTGTCTGAAACCACTTTGGATGAAGCAATGGGTAAAATTTTATTGATTCAGGATGTCACGTCGGCACGTCAATTACAAGAGCACATTAGTCGTCATCAACGCTTGCACTCTATGGGAGAGATGGCCGCCTCATTAGCTCATCAAATCCGAACTCCGCTTTCTTCAGCGTTGCTGTATGTATCTCAATTAAATTCTGACAGCCTGACAGAGGACAAACGAAATAAATTTATTGGTAAGGCATTGCATAGCTTGCATCATTTAGAGGGACTGGTAAAAGACATGTTGCAATATGCGCGAGGAGGCAAGGGCAGTGAACAACCGATTGAGCTGGCTGAACTGCTGGTGCAATTAGAAAAAAATATTGAAACGCAGGTGGCAGGTTCAAAGAGCCGTATTATTTTTGACTCTTGTCCGGGTAATATGAACGTATTGGGTGATAAAGATGCTTTGTTAACAGCATTACAAAACTTGATTGGTAATGCGATTGATGTGGTTGGGCAAGCGGCTGATATTCAGGTGTCTGTAAACCGTATTTCTGATAATCGGGTAGATTTGGTGGTCAGTGATCATGGTCCTGGTATTGATGAACATTTGCAAGAAAAAATTTTTGAACCCTTTTATACTAGGCGAGCCAAAGGGACGGGACTTGGGTTGGCTGTGGTTCGAGCGATTGCCGAAGCACATGGCGGTAAAGCGTGGGTAAAATCCATAGAGGGACATGGTTCCCGATTTGGAATTCGATTGCCATTAATGACAGAGAGGGGGCTGGAGTGAGTATTGCAAAGATTTTGGTGGTAGAGGATGATTCTGAATTGCAAGAAGCCCTGGTGGATACGCTGACGTTGAATGAATTTGAGGTCTTGGCGGTCAGTAATGCGGAAGAAGCGCTGGTGGCTTTAGATGATGAGATTGGTATGGTATTTAGCGACATTCGTATGGATGGCATGGATGGTTATACCTTGATGACTCGTATTCGAGCCATTAAGCCTTACCTTCCTGTGGTGCTTATGACGGCATATGGTACGATTGAGCAAGCGGTTGAAGCCATGAAAGCAGGCAGTGTTGATTACATTGTAAAGCCGTTTGAAGCGAAGGTATTGGTGGAAAAAGCCAAAATTTATTTTAACCGGGATGCCTCCCTTGAAGATGATTTTGTGGTAGCTGATCCAGTTTCACAACAACTGAAAACGATGGCAAAAAAAGTGGCCGAAAGTGATGCCAGTATTTTAATCAGTGGTGAAAGTGGTACAGGTAAAGAGGTTTTGGCGCGTTATATTCACAGTCAGTCCAGTCGTTCTAAACAACCTTTTGTTGCCATTAACTGTGCAGCCATTCCGGAGGGAATGCTGGAAGCGATGTTATTTGGGCATGAAAAGGGGGCATTTACCGGGGCAGCCAAGTCCATGCCTGGCAAGTTTGAACAAGCGCAACATGGCACGCTTTTTTTAGATGAAATTGGTGAAATGAAGCCTGAATTACAGGCAAAATTATTAAGGGTATTGCAAGAAAAAGAAGTAGAGCGTATTGGAGGAACCAAAACCATTCAGTTGGATGTGCGTATTTTAAGTGCATCTAATATTGATATGAAGCAGGCCATTCAAAACCATGCCTTTCGTGAAGATTTATTTTATCGTCTAAATGTCTTTCCGATGCACTTGTCACCGTTAAGAAAACGCCCAAGGGATATTGCAGCAATCACAGAGCGTTTATTACATCGTCATTGTGGTGTCACTCGTGTTGAACCAATGGTTTCTGCACCGGCCATGAAGCGCTTAATTGAATATTCTTGGCCCGGAAATATTCGTGAGCTGGATAACGTTATTCAGCGTGCTTTGGTTATGATGTCAGGAGATACCATTCGGGAACATGATATTTTACTGGATCATGAATGTTTATCTGCTCTGGGTGGCAAATCATCAGGGGGGGGAAAAAAAGAAGAGGGTTCTAGTGTGGAGAGTGCCACAGATATTTCAGAAGAGGGGCAGACCTCGTCTGAAGGGTTTAAACCTTTGGAGTACCCACTTGATCTTAAGGCTCGGGAGACGCAACTTATTTTGGAAACATTAAGGAAAAATGGTGGGCACCGTCAAAAAACGGCAGAAATCTTGAATATTAGTCCAAGAACCTTACGCTATAAGTTGGCAAAGTTAAAAGAGCAAGGCGTTGAGATTCCTTAAGGAAGCTCTGAAGAAGTGCAGGCTGGTAATTTGGCACATCAATTGCTGTTTTTGAAGAACAAACTGTGTGATAATGACAGTAGGATTGATTATAAATATGTAAGGAATCCCTTATTTTAGGAGGGTTGGAGAACCATGAGTCAGATTGATACTCAAAGTTTAATGTTGCAAATGCGCTCATTGGCTGCTCAGGCAGAGAACAAGCCTGTCGAAAAATTGGCAAATGTGGACCAGGTGGCTTCGCAAACGGGTCAAGCCAAAGCAGATGGGTTTGCCGATTTATTGGCAAAATCCGTTGAAGCAGTCAATAACGAGCAACATAAATCAGGCGATCTCAAAAAAAGTTTTGAGCGTGGAGAACCTGATGTTGAATTGTCTGAGGTGATGTTACAGGCTCAAAAGGCCAGTTTATCTTTTCAAGCAATGACACAAGTTCGTAATAAATTGGTTGAGGCTTATAAATCGGTTATTAATATGCCTTTGTAAAAAAGCCGACACTTTAATGATTGGAGCTTTTGAGCATACCGGTTTGGTTCCAATCATTCTTATTATAGACACGGTAGAAGACGAAACATGGCCGAATCGCAAGCCTCAATGAATCAAACCCCCGAACCTCAAGTGCCTGAAGCGCCGGGTTCAACGTTATTAAATAATTTAATGGCGTTGTCGGTCGCCAAACAAATCAGTTTGGTGATTGCGTTAGCGGCAACCATTGCCTTGGTGGTTGGCTTGTTGGTTTGGTCTCAAAGCAAGCCCTATTCACTCCTTTTTGGCAGTGTGGATCCTAAAGATTTAAATGAAATTGTTCAAACACTGGAACAGCAAGCGGTTGATTATCAAATTGATCATGCCTCTGGGGGAATTCTTGTGCCCACAGAACTTGTGCCTTCGTTACGATTAAAACTTGCTGCCGCAGGATACCCAAAAGAGGCTGCAACAGGTTATCAGTTGTTGGATGTTGAGCAAGGGTTCGGCATTTCCCAGTTTAAGGAAACCACGCAATATCATCGTGCATTGGAAGGCGAATTGGCGAAATCGGTTGCCTCTTTAAATGCCGTAAAATCAGCGCGAGTAATGCTCGGTTTACCCAAACGTTCGGTGTTTGTTCGCAAACGCCAAAAGCCTTCTGCTTCTGTTGTGGTAAAACTGTATCCCGGTCGTTCGCTTAATGAAGAGCAAGTCAGTGCCATTGTTCATATGGTGGCATCCAGTGTGCCCAATATGGATGCTAAATCGGTTACGGTCGTTAATCAACAAGGGGTATTGCTGACAAGCAATTCGGTGAATACCGGGTTGAATATGAGTATGAAACAGCTCGATTATACTCGTATGGTTGAAGAGACGTTTTCAAGGCGTATTGTGCGCTTGTTATCACCGATTGTAGGTGGTGAACAAAAGGTTCGTGCTCAAGTAACAGCAGAACTGGACTTTACACAACAAGAACAGACGCGAGAAAACTATCAGCCTGATCCTGAAGCCATTCGTTCGGAACAATTTCAGAAAGAGATTAATCGAAATGAAGGACCTACCGGGATTCCTGGTGCATTAACCAATCAACCACCACGTGCAGGACTTGCACCAGAAGAGGGGTATACCGGTGCAAATAAAGACCCTAATTTAAAAAGCTCCAGTGAGAAGAAAACCGTTAATTATGAGATTGATCGAACCATCAGTCATATTAAAACATCCGTTGGTAACATTGTACGTTTATCTGTTGCAGTGGTGCTGGATGATAAAACAATTTTGAATGAAGAGGGAACACTGGTTCGTACCCCCTTAACAGACGATGAACTATTGCGTTTTCGGCGTTTAATCAGTGATACCGTGGCATTGGATGAAACACGAGGTGATACATTAAGTGTGGTGAATGCTTCATTTGTAACGGCACCTGAAGAGGTCTTTGATACAACGCCTCTTTGGCAAGAAGCGTGGTTCCTAGATTTGGTAAAACAGATTTTGGCCGGTTTAGCTGTGCTGATTATTATTTTTGGTGTGATTCGTCCGATGCTTAGAGACCTTTCCAAAAAAGAAGAGACTTATTTAGAATACCCTGAAGAGGTTGAGGATGAGGAAGAACTTGGAAATTCTGAGGAAATTTCAAAAGCACTGGAAGAGATGAACAAAGAGGTGGAACAAACGGCAGATGAAATAGGAGCGGCTTCGGAAGAAGAGCATCTGTTATTGGAACGTGTGCGAGTGATGGCGGCTGAAAACCCAAAAGTGGCCGCTCATGTGATTAAGCAATGGTTATCGGGAGAGTGATCCATGCCAGAATCTGCAATTGAAGAAGTTGGAGCGGAAAAAGAGTTGTCGAGTTTGGATAAGGCAGCGGTTTTACTGTTGTCACTGGGCCAAGACACAGCTGCAAAAATATTAAAGGAATTAAATCCAAGAGAGGTGCAACAGGTTGGTTCTGCCATGACTTCGGTGGATAATGTTTCTCACAGTGATATTCACAATGTGATGCAGTCTTTTTTAGATGAGTTGGGAGAGGATGCCTTGGGCATTGATCCAAGTGAGTATGCTCAATCTTTAATGGCGAATGCACTGGGTGATAGTGGTGGTCATTTGATGGATGCCGCTCTGTTAGGCGACCAGGTTAAGGGACTCGAAGCACTTAAATGGCAACACCCTTCTACAATTTCAAATATGTTACGTAATGAACATCCTCAGGTGGTGGCCATTGTTTTGTCCTACTTTGATGCAGATCAGGCAGCAGAAGTTTTAAGAGGGATTCCTGAGCGATTTCAGGCCGAGGTGGTTTATCGTATTGCAACATTAACAACGATTCAACCACGTGCGTTGTTTGATTTGAACAGTGTACTTGAAAATGCTTCCAGTGACGGAGAAGGTGGTAAGTTGGCAACCATTGGTGGAGAAAAACGTGCCGCTGAAATTTTAAACCTGGTTGGTGGAGGGGTTGATACCCGTATTTTAGATGACATTGCTGAAGAGCATGAGGATATTAGTAAAAATATTCAAGATAAAATGTTTGTCTTTGAAGACATTGCAGGTATTGATGATCGAGGCATTCAAACCATTGTGGCTGAAGTGCCGAGTGATGTGCTGATTGTTGCCCTGAAAGGCGCGGATAAAGATCTGAAAGAGAAGTTCTTGGGTAACTTGTCAAAACGTCAAGCAGATATTATGCGTGATGATTTGGAAACAGGACCCCCAGTGAAACTCAGTGCCGTGGAAGAAGCACAGCGTAATATTATTTTGACAGTAAGACGTTTGGCTGATGAAGAAAAAGTAATGATGCCAGGTGGTGCTGAGGAGTTCCTCTAAGTGGTTTTTCCTGAGGATGAATTTGACAAAAGTGTGGCAAATCAAGAGGCTGAATTGCCAGAAAAAGAGCCCGTTGTAACTCGCCTGGTTTCTTCTTCGGCACTTTCGATGAATGTTGAAACATGGCAGTTAAGCCGTTTTGATTCAGAGGCTTCCAAAAAGCCTAATGATTCTTCTAACCCCCCTTCCCAAGAGGATAGACAGGGAGTTCAGGCACAACGAGAGCCAGAATTAAAAAAGCAGGCTGAGCTGTTAAAAAAAGAGGCTTACGAAAAAGCTTACCGACAAGGTTATGAAGAAGGGATGCAACAAGGTGCTGAAACAGGCCGGGAAGAAGCCAAAGCTTTGGTGTTGCATGAAAATTCAGAGGCATTAACCCCTAAACTTGAGCAGTTAGATGCCCTGTTATCTACACTGTCCACCCCTTATGAAAAGCTTGAGCAGCAGGTTTTTTCTGAACTAACCGATTTAGCATTGCATATTGCCCAGCAAGTGATTCAACAAGAGGTGCAACAGCATCAAGCGTGGCTAGTGGATACGGTTCAGCAGGCCATAATGGCATTGCCTGATGACTCTAAACGCTTTATTGTTGAATTGCATCCAGAGGATTTGAGCTTTTTAAACACACTGGAAAACCCTTTGGTTGAAACGTGGTCTTTAAAAGCGAACGAAGCTTTGTTGCAAGGAAGTTGCTGTGTTAAACAGGGAGATTCATCTGTGTTAAACAGTTGGAAGACACGTTTTGATGAAATCGCTCAACAATTAAGAACTAAAAAATCAACCTAAAGCCTCTCTTTTTGGCCTTAACAGTGATAACTATGATGAACTATGAATAACTCTCAAGCATTTAATCACGCCTTAATCTCCCGCCTTAATGCTTGCAAGCAATCGCTTGTTCCACCTTCTTCTCTTAAAGTTTCCGGTCGTTTAGTTCGTATGGTTGGAATGACGCTTGAAGTTGTGGGAACTTTTGCCCCAATAGGGGCACGTTGTCAAATTTTAAATGGCAATAAACCACCCGTTGAAGCCGAAGTGGTAGGCTTTCAAGACAATAAACTGTTTTTAATGCCAATTGGTGAGACTCATGGTTTGGCACCCAATGCAACGGTTTTACCCATTGAGGGGGGGGTAAAAATCGGCGTGGGCAAACAGATGCTTGGGCGTGTCATTAATGGTTCTGGGCAACCACTGGATGATTTAGGAGCGTTAGAAGTGGAGTCTTATGTCTCGCTTGCTGGTGAGCGTATTAACCCATTAAATCGTCATCCCATTCACGAAGTATTGGACGTAGGCATTAAAGCCATTAATGGTCTATTAACGATTGGTCAGGGTCAGCGCATTGGATTGATGGCCGGAACAGGGGTTGGAAAAAGTGTGTTATTGGGCATGATGACCCGCTTTACCACTGCCGATGTGGTCGTGGTTGGATTAATTGGTGAGCGTGGCCGTGAAGTCAATGAATTTGTAAAGCATACGTTGGGAGAAGAGGGGTTAAAACGAGCCGTTGTGGTGGCGACTCCAGCAGATGACCCACCACTTATGCGACTGCATGGCGCAATGTTGGCCACCGCCATTGCAGAGTACTTTCGAGACCAAGGATTAAATGTACTGCTGTTAATGGACTCCTTAACCCGCTTTGCCCAAGCACAACGGGAAATCGCATTAGCCGTGGGAGAGCCACCTGCCAGTAAAGGCTACCCCCCCTCAGTGTTTGCTAAACTACCACAACTGGTTGAACGAGCGGGTAATGCTCGAGAGGACGAAGGCTCCATTACCGCGATTTATACTGTTTTAGCCGAAGGCGATGATCAGACTGATCCTGTAGTGGATTCGGCACGTGGCGTATTGGATGGGCACATCGTGTTGTCAAGAGAGATTGCTGACAGTGGGCGTTATCCAGCCATTGATATTGAATCCTCTGTGAGTCGCGTAATGGTCGATATTGTGCCAGATGAACAGTTGCAAAAAGCGCGTGCTTTTAAAAAACTGTATTCAAGTTATCAGCAAAATAGAGACCTTATCAGTGTTGGAGCGTATCGTAAAGGGACGGATTCACTCATTGATTTAGCCATTGAAAAACACGATGATTTAAATGCTTTTTTATCTCAAAATATGTCAGAATCATTTTCGGTTGAAGCCACTGTTGCAGAGTTGGATAGCACATTGTCATAAGAATAGACACAATATAAAACGCTATTCAGTGGTGCTGAGTCATGATTATGGAACTAAGTATAGGTTTGTTTATGCCTTCAAGAATTCAGCGAATGCAAAAACTGGTGGATTTAGCAGAGATTGAGCTGGATAAAGCGGCTCAAACCTTAGCGGCAGTGCAAGAAAAATACACTCAAGAATTCAATCAACTAGAAGCCTTAACCAGTTATCTTAAAGAATATTCTGACACGCCTTTTGCCTCAACGACAATCGTGACAGCCATACAACTTCAAACCCGACACTGCTTTAGTGATAAATTGCATCAGGCCATTGAAGCACAAACAAAGCAAGTTGAAGAATTAAAGGGGGTGGTGGAAAAAGGGCGAGAAGAGTGGCTGGAAAAAAAGATTAGAAAAGAGTCTTTATTTGCACTGTTAACAAAGTTAAAACAAACGCACCAGATTGAGATGAATAAACGAGAGCAACGAATGCTGGATGAACTGGCGGCTCAAAAACTCATTGCAAACAGAGCACAAAAATAATCAAGAAGTCTGTAAATCATTTTGTGTAAACACCCGCAGGGTTAAATGTAATTTTTCAGACGTTCTTCATGTAAAATCATAAACTGCCATATGGCAAAATTCCAGTCCGTTATCGGCATCTTCCCATTTCGCAAGGTCGATTCAACTGCCAAAAAGAGAACCTTAAAAGCTGAATTATCATGACCGAAAATCTTATGGTTTTTAATGGTCTTGCGTATCACCGAATTTAAAAACTTAATCGCATTGCTCGTGTACATCGCTTGAAGTTCTGTCGGGCGTTAAGGGGGGAAATGGGCAGCTGTCAGATTAAGTCGTAACGTTTACAAAAAATACGATATTGTAGTAAAAAATAAATGCAGAAATTTACGTGTTTTAAGGGTGAGGGAGATTTTTTTAAAGTGGTTGATTTATTCGTGTTTTAAATGTGATTGCGCTTATGATATGGGTCTAGGAGCGCGATAGACTTTTGGCGATGACGTTTCGTTTGTTCTGTATTTTTGTTAGTGGTATGGATTTTGCTTTTTCGATGGCAAGCGTGTTAATCGTTTAAGAATATTGGGATGGGTTTTTATGACGTTAATAACTAAAATACCTCAAGCAGAGTTGCCTTTAGATGCATTATATTCCGTTCCGGATGGGGAGAGTGAGCCTGAAAAGAGTGTATTTTCAGGACTGTTTTCTTTGATGATGGATGCACAAGATGGGGTAGAATCCGGTTCGTTACGTCAAGTTGAACAGCTTGGCTTTCATGAGGTGGCGTTGAATTCGGAGTCATTGCCGGGCATTACTACGCCGTATGATGCTTCTATTGATGGGGTTGTTAAGGATGTTGTAACTCAGTTAGCGTCTTTGAATTCATCTGATTTGATGGGGGATGCGGCGGAGCAACTCCCTTTGGCGTTTAACTCTGTATTTAATTCTGTTTTAGGGGCTGACTCGGGGGGGGATGGTGCAGCTTCTTTTTCTGAAAAATGGCCTTCTATTATTGCGGTAGGGGGGGATGCAGAGGGGGAGATTTTGGGTTCATTAGAAAGTGGAATTTTCTCCCCCTCTGTTGCGCCTACTTCGGTTGCTTTTGGTGCTGAGTCGCTGGATCCGGAAAATACGGGGTTAAATCAATCGGTTAATAGGTCAAATCAACGGTTTGACTTAGCCTCTTCAAATGCGAATTTAACTATGAATGAGGTGATTGAAGGCGAGGGTATTGAGTGGGGTATGGCTCAACAGAGACTTGTGATGCAAGGCGATGCTTCTGTTCAAGCGGAGGGAGTGCCTGTGAATGCGTTGAATCAAAACAGTCGTTCTGCTTTGAATCAGGGGATGACAAGTTGGGGGGGGCAATCGTTAGAGGGGCAGTCGCCTCAGGGAGTTGGGCAACAATCTCCGGCATCTGGTCAGTCATTTCAGCAGGGATCAGGTCAGACGGCACAGCAACAAGCTTTGCTTTTTGCACAGCAAGCCAGCCAGATAAATCAGGAGAGTAAGCAACGTTCACTTGAGCAACAGGTGGCGGTGAAAGCAATGGATGATGCGATTGCAAAACCGGAGAGCAGAGAGTGGTTAGGGGGGGCAGAAATTGCCTCCCTGATGGCTTCAGACCGAAAGGGTATGTTGCCACTTGGGTTGCAGTCCATTAACCTTCCTGTTAAACACCCTCAGTGGGGGCAGGCACTTGGACAACGTGTGCTGTTTATGTCGCATAATGGGCTTCAGCAAGCTCAGATTACATTAAATCCTCAAAGTTTGGGGCAAATTCAGGTAACTTTGCAACTTGATAAGGATCAGAAAATGCATGTGAATCTGGTGGCTCAAAATGGAGTAACACGTGAAAGCATGGAGAATGCACTGCCGAGATTGCGAGAAATGATGGAACAGGCAGGGGTGAGTTTGGCTTCGGTTGATATTCGAGATCAAAAACCTTTTTCTGAGCATGCATCAAATTCACCGGATGAAGGAGGCGCTTCATCTGATTCTAATTCTTTACTGGAAGCGCCTTCTTTTGATGATGAGCCTTCTGAAAAAATACTGTCAACAGACAATATTGTCGATTATTATGCCTAGGAGCTTGATATGAATATGTTTAAAATTTTGGTTGGACTGCTTGCAATAGCCTTAACACCTGTTGCAATGGCCAGTGGAGGAGCGGGTGGGATTCCTATGATAGGTGCTATTATTATTACTATTTTAATGACAACTGTTGTTGTGGGCGCGCTGGTGTATTTGTTGTGGTGTAACCGTTCGGGAGGTTGCGACCAGTCGGAGTTGAGTGCTCAGTTGGATGCGATTATTAAGTCGGAAGATTTGGCAACGCATGTGGAGTCTGTTAATACCGATCCAAAATTAGTGGCCAGTATTAATGCGTTGCTTGAATTGGCTTCGAATAAAATGACGATGCAAATGATTGAAACCTCACAAGTTGAGTCTAAAGTGGCTGATTTTGAAGCTCAAATAGAGGAACTGAATAAAACATTGGCTGAGTGTTATGCTCAGCAACAAGAGGCGTCAAAATCAACCGATTTGGTAACGCCTGTTATGTCGAGTATGGATGATACTGAGCTACTTGAGTTGTCGTCGCAATTTGAAACATTGGTTGAACAAATGAATCAGCGCTCTTCGGAAGTTATTGAGGCAAATGGTAATGTGATTTCAGAAGTGGGTGGTTTGACAAGTGAGGTTTCCAATGCTTCGGGAGTGTTAAAGCGATTAGAGGCCGATAGTGGTAATATTGGTGCAGTGTTGGTGTTAATTAGAGATATTGCAGAGCAGACAAATTTATTGGCACTTAATGCGGCTATTGAAGCTGCACGTGCAGGTGAGCATGGCCGGGGGTTTGCGGTTGTGGCGGATGAAGTACGTATTTTGGCAGGCAAAACTCAGCAAGCAACCAAAGACATTCAGAGCATTATTGAAGAGCTTCAACAGCATGCACGCAGTGCGGTTAAAATGATGGAGGGGAGTCAAGGGCGTGTTGATTTGACTCAAGTGCAAGCGAGTAAAGTGAATGAGGTATTAAATGGCATTGTGGATAATCTTTCGGAATTAAAATCGGCACAGCATGAACTCTCCAGTGTTATTCAGAGCCAATAAGCTTGGGAGTCAGAAATTTGGGGTTGATTAGTCAAAAAAGAATAAGGGTGAATTAAATATGAAGGCCATTATTGGTACTCTTGTTGTTATCGGAACATTGCTGGGTGGTTATTTGCCACATGGTGGGTTTGCGATTTTAATTCAGCCATTAGAGGTTCTGATTATTTGTGGCGGGGCAATTGGTGCTTATATTATTGCCAATCCTGGTTGGGTAGTAAAAGCTGGGGTAACGGACAGTTTGGCTTTGGTTAAACCGTCTCCCTATAATAAAGAGTTGTATATGGAATTACTGGGGTTGATGTTTAAAATCTTTAATAAAGCACGTCGAGAAGGCTTAATGTCCATTGAGGCCGATGTAGAAGACCCTCATTCCAGTGAGCTATTTAACAGTGCTCCAAAAGTGGTTGCTAATCATCATGCGCTTGATTTTATTTGTGATTATTTACGATTAATGATCAGTGGAGCCAGTAACCCCTATCAGTTAGAGGATTTGATGATTCTTGAAGTGGATTCACACCATCATGAAGCGATGATGCCCAGTGCGGCGATAGGAAAGGTTGCTGAGGGGTTGCCAGCATTTGGTATTGTGGCGGCGGTTCTGGGAATTATTGTGACCATGAGTTATCTGGATGCGGGGCCAATGGAAATTGCACATCATATGTCTGTGGCGTTGGTGGGTACTTTTTTGGGTATTTTGTTTGCTTATGGGTTTGTGGCTCCTATTTCGTCTGAGTTAGGCAACCGTGCTGAAGCAGAAAGTGCTTTTTTTGGTGTGATTAAAACCAGTTTAATGGCAAATTTAAATGGGTATGCACCGCAAATTGCGATTGAGTTTTCCCGTAAGGCGATTCCCAGTAAAGAGCGTCCTTCTTTTAGTGAAGTGGACGAGTTTTTACAAAGTCAAAAATAACCTTTTGAAGGTCTTTAAGTCATAATGAAATGGGCTGAATCTTAATGAGTGATGATGAATCCATAATTATTAAACGTCTCAATAAATGTCCGCATGTTGCTCATGGTGGCGCATGGAAAATTGCGTTTGCGGATTTTATGACGGCAGCCATGGCTTTTTTCTTAATGTTATGGATTCTTGGTGGAGTGAATGACGAAGAGATGAAAGCCATGGCTGAATATTTTCGGGATCCAACGGTGATTGAGGCTTCACCATCCACGTTGGTGGAATCAAAGGAAGCCGGTCAAACGGCTGATGCCATGATTGATATGGGTGGATTTAAAGATGCCCCGAAAAGCGCAGAAGATGGTGAGGGAGAAGGCGCAGGCAGGGCACAAGAAAGAGCAGATCTTGAGCAGATGAAAGCAGCATTGCAACAGAAAATAGAAGAAAATTTGGCATTGAACCAGCTTAAAGAACAGTTGAAAATTGACATTACTCCAAACGGATTACAAATACAAATTTTAGATGATCGAAAGCGTCCTATGTTTGGTTCAGGAGTGGATCTTCCTAAAGAGTATGCTGCAAATTTATTAAAAGAGGTGGGGTCTGTTTTGGCCTATTCCAATAATAAAATCAGTGTTGCAGGGCATACGGATTCTTCGGGTTATCATAACAGTTCAGAATACACTAACTGGGAGTTGTCTGCTGATCGTGCCAATGCAGCTCGTCGCTTGTTGTTGGAAGGCGGGGTGAATGAGGATCAAATTGCACAGGCGGTCGGTATGGCTGATACGGTCCCTTTTGATAAAGAAAACCCGTATAATCCAAGAAATAGACGAATCAGTATTATTGTTTTAAATAAAGAAGCCGAAGCTCGCTTAAAAAGCTTAAGCGACGCTCAAACGGCTGAGGATTTAACGTCGCAAATAAATAGGTTAGGGTATTAAAAATCGTGTAATTTCCTTTACAGGTAAGCAGGAGTAATGAGTATGGCTGAAGAAGAAGTGGTTGAAGAAAAAAAGAAGGGCGGAAAGGGGCTTATTATTGCGCTAATTGTGGTGGTCTTTCTTTTATTAATTGGTGTGGGTGTTTTGGCTTATTTATTGTTGGGTGCAAGTCAGCCGGAGGATGGTTCGGGTGATTCGGCAGAAGTGCATGCTTCTGCTGAGCATGGTGAGGAGTCGGGAGATTCTGACGCGTTTAGTCATGCAAAAACCTATTCGCCCAAGTACAAGCAGTTTGAGCCACCTGGACCGGATGCCGCTCCGATGTACTTTGTGATGGATAAATTTGTAGTGAATTTTAATGGTGAAGGAAAAGCCAAGTTTTTGGCGGTGGATTTGCAGTTTTTATCTTATTACCCGCAAGTGGTTGGGCCAGAAGGTGAAATGGAAAATTTGCGTCCGATTTTAAAAAATGATATTCAGCGCTTGCTTCGCAACCAGTTTTTTTCATCATTAAATACACCTGATGGCCCCGATAAATTAAGGGCAGAAATTCTGGATGTGGCTCATAAGGTGTTGGAAAAACATAATATTTATCCAGAATTGGTGGAAGATGTGTATATGACACGTTTTGTCATGCAATAAGGCATTGAAATGGAAGATATTTTAAGTCAGGATGAAGTGGATGCCCTTTTAAAAGGAATGGGGGGAGGTGATATCGATACAGAGGATGATGATCCTTCTGATGGGGCTGAGGCTCGCTCTTATGATTTTACCAATCAGGAGCGTATTGTTCGAGGACGATTGCCTGCGCTGGATATTATTAATGAACGGTTTGCACGAGGATTTCAGCGGCATTTTAATGAGATGATTATGGCCAGTGTTGAGGTGACGGCTGGTGAAGTGAAAATTATTAAAATGATTGATTATCTTCGCAATCTTTTTGTTCCAACCAGTTTAAATATTTACCGTATTGACCCTTTAAACGGGGTGGCATTGTTTATTCTTGATTCCAAGTTGATTTTTACGGCGGTGGATATTTATTTTGGTGGAACAGGGTTGTTGCCTTTTAAAATCGAAGGACGGGAGTATACTCCTGTTGAAATGAGCATGGTGCGCAGTATTTTAGACATTACCAATGAAAACCTTGCAAAAGCTTGGGGACCGGTTATGGATATTGATATTGAGTACATGCACTCAGAGATGAACCCGAAGTTTGCCGGAATTGTTGATCCCACGGATATGATTGTGGTGAGTCAAATTAATGTTCGGTTTGAAGGCGTAGAAGGGCGGGTTGATATTGTTATGCCGTATGCCATGTTAGAGCCAATCCGAGATAAGTTGGAAGAGGGGGTACAAAATTTACAGGGGGATAGCGATAATCGTTGGTCTCGAACGCTCAAAGAAGAAGCAAAAAATATTGAAATTGATTTAAGTGTGAATTTAACCGAATTGCAAATGAGCATGGACGATTTAATGAAAATGGAGAAGGGAGACATTATTCCTTTAGAGATGCCTAAACAGGTAACGCTGAAAGCGGAGGGCATTTCAATTATGCGGGGTGCTTTGGGTGAAAGTAACCAGAAAAAAGCCGTTAAAATTGAAGAGATACTTCATCACCCCGCTTATCAAGAGCGAACAATTGACAATGTGAAGGAATGGTACAATGAGTAATGATGGGACAAATGAAGAGGATTTGAGTGCTTGGGGAGACGCACTGGCTGAACAATCCGAAGCAGAAGGAGACGCTGGTGGGACTTCTGATGAAGATCCTTGGGGAGAGGCTCTGTCAGAACAAGCTGAAGCAGAGGCGGGCGCCAAGGTTGAACCGGATATCAGTTCTGCTGCATTAGATCAGTTGGCTTCTGAACGGGGAGAGGGAGCCAGTAAGGTGGATTTGGATGTCTTGTTGGATATTCCTGTGACATTACAGCTCGAAATTGGGCGTACCAAAGTGTCTATTCGTAATTTATTGTCTTATACTCAAGGGTCTGTGGTGGAAATGGATCGGCTTGCGGGTGAACCATTGGATTTATTAGTGAATGGTACCTTGATTGCACATGGCGAAGTGGTGGTTATTAATGATAAATTTGGGGTACGTTTAACCGATGTTATTAGCCCACAAGACCGTATTAAGAAATTAAAATAATGTTCTCTGGTGCTTCTTGTATTGAATCTGGATGGATTATGCAGTCTGTTGCTGTTCTGAATAAATTGAATAAGGTGGTAGGATCGCCTTTTTTGAACGTGTGTTTTCGATTCGTTGCTAACATTCGCTCGCTTTTTTCCTGTTGGATATTAGGGGGGGGGAAAAAATACTTTGCTTTTCATATTACACTATGGCTTATATTGGGGTTGAGTTCTCCGATTGTGTGGGCAGAACCTTCAGCGGTGGGAGAGTCGGTTACTCGTCCGAGTGAGTATTTTGGCCAAATTATGCTCTCTTTGATTTTAGTGTTGCTTATTATTTTTTTAGCTGCCTGGATGTTACGGCGTTACAGTCGCTTTCCGGGCGTTGCGGATGGTAATTTAAAAGTGATTGGTGCCCTGTCGGTTGGGCAGAGAGAACGCATTTTGTTGTTGCAAGTTGGCAAGGAACAAATTGTGGTGGGTGTGACTTCCAGTAAAATAACTACCTTGCACCGGCTTGAAGAAGCAGTGGAAGTAAAGGATAATGCCCCCATAAGTAGCCAGTTTTCAAAACGGTTGCAAGATGCTTTAAAACCTAAGGACACTCAGCAGACGTAACGTGCAGATTCTTAAAACGGCTTTTTTTCTTGTTATTACTTTTTTCCCCGTTTTATCGTGGGCGATGCCGGGTATTCCTGCTTTTACTGTTGAAACGGATGCACAAGGCAGTCAAGATTATACCTTAACCATGCAAATTTTGTTGTTGATGACAGGGTTGACCTTGTTGCCAGCAGCACTTATTGCCACAACCTCGTTTTTACGTATTGTCATTGTTTTGGCGTTGCTTAGACAGGCTCTTGGCACGATGCAGACGCCTTCTAATCAAGTATTGATTGGGTTGGCTCTGTTTTTAACCTTGTTTATTATGGCGCCCGTTCTGGATAAAATTTATAATGTTGCGGTGAGTCCTTATTTAGAGGAGCAAATACCGTTTAAAGAGGCCGTTGAGTTAGGCTCTAAGCCGATGCATCAATTTATGTTGCAGCAAACACGAGAGGATGATTTGGGTATGTTTGCTGAAATGGCTGATATGACGCTTTCCGATCCTCAAAACGTGCCGTTTCAAGTGCTTATTCCTGCCTTTATGGTGAGTGAATTAAAAACGGCTTTTCAAATTGGCTTTATGATTTTTATTCCGTTTTTAATCATCGATTTGGTGGTGGCGAGTTTATTGATGGCGATGGGGATGATGATGTTATCTCCAATGATTATTTCACTGCCATTTAAATTGATGTTGTTTGTTTTAATTGATGGTTGGGTGTTGGTTACAGGCACTTTGGCAAACAGCTTTGTGGTTCCGGGAGGCATCTAGTGGAACAGGAATTTGTATTAACCCTAGGGCAAAGAATGCTGGAAGTGGTGGCGATGTTGACGGCACCTTTGTTAATCCCTGCATTATTGGTTGGTTTATTGGTTGGAATGTTTCAGGCAGCAACGCAAATTAATGAAATGACGTTGAGCTTTATTCCAAAACTGATGATTGTTGGGGTGGCACTTGTGGTTGCTGGCCCTTGGATGTTAACCACCTTTATCTCTTTTACACGTGAGCTGTATTTAAATATCCCAGCCATGATTGGGTAGTCTGGGATGACCTTTAGCTATCCAGAATTTTTACAGCTGGTTGGTTTGTACTTTTATCCCTTTGTTCGCATTGGTGCGATGTTTGCAATTATTCCTATTTTTTCTTTTCGTTCCGTTCCTGCGCGTTTTAAAATCATATTGATTCTCTTTATTACATTAGCCGTTGCCCCTTCATTAAATTTACCCCCCCCTGTCGATCCTTTTACATGGAAGGGGATTTTATTTATTTTACAGCAAATGTTAATTGGCCTTGCAATGGGTGTGGTTTTTTTGGTTGTGTTTCAAGCATTTGTTATGGCTGGGCATGTGATTGCGATGGCAATGGGGTTGGCATTTGCTTCTATGGTGGATCCTGGCTCGGGTTCTCAAGCCCCTATTGTTTCTCAATATTTTTCAATTATTGTCACTTTACTATTTTTGGCACTGAATGGTCATTTGCTGGTTATTCAGATGATTGTAGACAGTTTTGAATATCTACCGATAGGCATTGATTTTTTAAACCGGGAGAGTTTGCGGTTGATTTTCGAATTTGGTGTGTATATGTTTTCAGCAGGTGTTCTTATTGCTCTTCCGGCTGTGACAGCGTTATTACTGGTTAATATTGCATTTGGCGTTGTTACGCGTGCTGCACCAGCTTTAAATATTTTTGCTGTGGGGTTTCCGGTTACCCTTTTGGCAGGCTTGGTGTTGTTGTCTTTGGTTACACCACTTATGTTGCCACATTTACAAGAGTTGATTCGCCATGCGTTAGATGTTGTCAGCCAACTTAGGTTAACAGGGGCGTAAAGGTATGGCTGAAAATGCAGATGGTACTGAGAAGTCCGAAGAACCCACCGAAAAAAAATTACGAGAATCGAGAGAAAAAGGGCAAATTCCTCGCTCAAGGGAGTTAGTAACCTTATTGATTACCTTGTCCTCTGCGGTATTTTTATGGTTTTATGGCGGGCAGATGATTCGCGATTTTGAAGTTATTATGGTAAAGGGATTAAGCCTTGATCGGGATGTTGCGTTTGATACCCAAAAAATGTTTGATTTGATTGGAGCGCTGGTTGAAACCGCCTTTTATTTAATTCTTCCCTTTTTATTATTGATGACTTTTTTAGCCTTGATTTCCCCTTTGTTGTTAGGAGGGTGGTCATTTAGCGTGAAGGCCATGTCACCCAAATTTAGTAAAATTAACCCTGTTGCAGGGTTAAAGCGTATGTTTTCTGCTAAAGCGTTATTGGAGTTGTTTAAGGCGTTTGCCAAGTTTACGTTGGTTTTATCGATGGCCGTCTTTTTTTTATACACCAATTTTGGAGAGATGTTGGCACTTGGAATTGAGCCGTTAAGGTCGGCACTGGGTCATGCAGGCTTATTAATTGTTGAGGCTTTTATTTTTGTGAGTTTGTCTTTACTTGTTGTGGCCGTAATTGACGTTCCGTTTCAACTATGGGATCACAACCGGCAATTGCTCATGACCAAGCAGGAGGTGAAAGAGGAGCATAAGCAACAAGAAGGGAACCCTGAAGTAAAAGGGCGTATTCGCCAGGTTCAACGTGATATGTCACAACGCCGAATGATGGAAAAGGTACCTGATGCCGATGTGATTATTACGAACCCAACGCATTTTGCTATTGCCCTCAAATACGATACAGATACCATGCAGGAGCCGGTGGTGTTAGCTATGGGGGTTGATTTTATAGCGGCACAAATTCGAATGGTGGCAGAGGAAAAGAATATTACGATTATAGAAGCCCCTCCATTAGCGCGTGCTTTATACTATAATGCAGAGATTGATCAGCCTATTCCATACGATTTGTTTAAAGCGGTGGCCTCTATTTTGGCTTATGTTTATCAGTTAAAAGAGCATGGTAAAGCAGAGCAAATAGACTTTACCGAGTTACCGATTCCGAACAGTATGAAAACAGAGATAGAGTAAAGATTACGCAACTTATGGACTTAAACCAGCAATTTACTAAAATTAAAACGGCAATGAAGAGTGGTTTAGGCGTTCCAATTGCGGTACTTGCCCTTCTTGGCATGGTAACCATTCCAATGCCCCCCTTTTTGCTGGATATTTTCTTCACCTTTAATATTGCATTATCCCTCGTTGTTTTGGTCTTGACGTTATACGCTAAACGCGCCCTTGACTTTGCGATTTTTCCTACCATTATTTTATTAGCAACGCTGTTCCGTCTTTCTCTTAATATTGCTTCCACTCGGGTCATTTTATTGGAAGGGCATAATGGGGGTGCGGCTGCCGGTAAAGTGATTGAAGCATTTGGAGAGTTTGTTATTGGAGGTAATTTAGCCGTTGGGCTTGTTATTTTTGCTATTTTAGTGGTAATTAACTTTGTGGTGATTACCAAAGGAGCGGGACGGGTTGCCGAAGTCAGTGCCCGTTTTACTTTGGACTCCATGCCCGGTAAGCAAATGGCAATTGATGCTGATTTAAATGCGGGGCTGATTACACAAGAAGAAGCTCAAACACGGCGTGCTGATATTACAACAGAAGCTGAATTTTATGGCTCAATGGATGGAGCAAGCAAGTTTGTACGTGGGGATGCCATTGCCGGTATTTTAATTTTATTTATTAACTTGATTGGTGGGCTTGCGATAGGGATGACTCAGCATGAACTCCCTTTTGCAGAAGCAGGGAAAGTGTACACCATTTTGACCTTGGGTGATGGTCTGGTTGCTCAGATTCCTGCTCTATTACTTTCGACGGCAACCGCGATTATTGTTACTCGAGTAACCGGATCGGATAAAAAGGATATGGGCGAACAGATGCAAGATCAGATGTTTGCTACTCCTCAAGCTTTGGGAACGGCGGCGGGGATTGTCGGTGTGATGGGACTGATTCCAGGTATGCCTAATTTTGCTTTTTTAACTTTTGCAGGCGTGGCAGGAGGGGGTGCTTATTTAATCTATCGCAGACAAAAAATGCTGCCTGAAGCCGAAGTGGATTTATCTACCATTGAGGCCGAAGAAGAGATTAAATCCACTGATTTAAGTTGGGATGATGTGCAAGCGGTTGATGTGCTTGGCCTAGAGGTTGGGTATCGTTTGATACCGATGGTGGATCAGGCGCAAAATGGCCAATTACTGGATCGGGTAAAAGGGGTTCGACGTAAATTGTCTCAGGAGTTGGGGTTTTTGGTTCCTCCTGTTCATATTAGAGATAATTTGGATTTAAAACCCAACCAATACCGTATTATGTTAATGGGAGTCCCATCGGGTTCAGGAGAGGTGTTTTCTGATAAAGAGCTGGCTATTAACCCTGGACAAGTGTTTGGTGACATTCCAGGAATTGCCACTAAAGATCCTACGTTTGGTCTGGATGCTGTTTGGATTTTACCTGGTGAGCAGGATCAGGCGCAGGCATTAGGGTATACTGTCGTGGATGCCAGTACTGTTGTGGCCACACATGTCAGCCAAGTCATTCAGGATTATGCCTATGAGTTATTTGGATATGATGAAGCACAACAATTATTGGATAAGTTGGCTCAGAGTTCACCGAAGCTGGTTGAAGAGTTGGTTCCTGATAAGCTCTCTTTGGCGGTGATTGTGCGTGTTCTACAAAACCTGCTAAGAGAAAAAGTGCCTATTAAAGATATGCGCACGATTTTAGAAACATTAACTGAAAAATCAGACACGACAAAAGACCCAAATGAACTTACGATGTTTGTTCGAACTGCATTAGGGCGTTCGATTATTCAGGAAATTATTGGTGAGGATGAGGAGTTAAAGGTGATTACTCTGGAGCCAGCCTTGGAACAAATTTTGCTTCAAGCCTCACAGGGTGCCCCTGATGGTCAATTAGCAATTGAACCAGGATTGGCTGGACGACTGCATACTACGCTTAAAGAGGAAGCTCAAAAGCTGGAGGCAACAGGTCAATCAGCGGTATTATTGGTGGCGCCACAAATACGGGCGCAATTAGCGCGTTTATTTAAATACAGTTTGCCTGAGCTCTATATTCTTGCGTATTCTGAAGTGCCAGAAAACCGTCAAATTAATGTTGTGGCAAATGTAGGGCAAGGGGGTTAAGTTGAAAATTAAACGTTATTTTGCCCCTACAATGCGTTTAGCCATGAATTTAGTGCGTGAAGAACACGGTGATGATGCGGTTATTTTATCCACAAAAGACGTGGAAAATGGGGTTGAAATTGTGGCGGCACTGGATCCTGAGGCTATGCAATTTCAAGAGCAACAAGAGAGTGTACACTCAGTCGCTGGGAGTTCGTTTCAAAGTCCTGAGACGCTTAAGGCTTCTTCAGTGGCATCCACCAGTGTTGATAACCAAGAGTTGACAAAGATGGCCGCAGAAATTCAAGCGGTTAAAGCGTTGCTTGAAAATCAGTTATCCGGTTTGGCGTGGGGGCATGAAGAGCAACATGAACCACATAAAGTGGCTTTAATTAAACGTTTGTTGCAGTTAGGGATTGGATGGAATTTAAGCCAAAAACTGGTTCAAAAAGTGGATGCAAATGATGACCGAGCGTGGTCTACTATTTTGGCTAACATTGAGCAAAGTATTCCTGTTGAAGAACGTGATATTATTGAACGGGGAGGTATGATTGCATTGGTTGGCCCAACGGGGGTGGGAAAAACCACAACCATCGCCAAGATGGCCAGTCGTTTTGTGATGCGAAATGCGCCTGGTGAGCTTGCATTAATTACAACAGATTGTTATAAAATTGGGGCACAAGCTCAATTAAAAACGTTTGCTGATTTAATTAATGTTCCAGTGCATGTTGCCACTTCACAAGGTGAATTGTATGCACTATTAACTTCTTTAGCTCATAAAAAAATGGTGTTAATTGATACGGCAGGTATGAGCCAGAGAGCGTTACAATTATCACAGCAGTTAACTTCTGGGCATGAAGGGGCAACCAGTGTCCGAAATTATTTAGTTATTTCGGCTGCGACTCAGTTAAATGTGATGACCGAGATTGTACGTTCTTTTGGTCAAATTATTTTAAAAGGTTGTATTTTAACGAAAGTGGATGAGGCGTTGCAGCTGGGCAATATTTTAACGTTGTTGATTGAAGAAAAATTACCCATTGCACTTTTATCCAGTGGCCAGCGTGTACCAGAGGATCTGGAAGTGGTTAGAACAAGAGAGCTGATTGATCGTGCCATTGTGTTAGGCCATCAAAATAAAAATTTATTGCAGGACGAACAAGCATTCCGAATGGGAATGGGAAAGGAGATATCTGATGCTCAATGATCAAGCAGCGGGCTTGCGAGCAATGCAATCTGGCCACTCTATGACGGAATCCAATATAAGAAAACCAGTGCGTGTGATTGCGGTTGCCAGTGGTAAAGGCGGGGTTGGCAAAACCAATGTTTCAGTTAATCTGGGCGTTGCATTAAGCAAAATGGGGAATCGGGTTTTGCTGATGGATGCGGATATGGGGCTTGCCAATGTGGATATTATGTTAGGCTTGCAAACTCAATATAATTTATTGCATGTGCTAGAAGGGAATAAAACGCTTGAAGAAGTCATTGTAGAAGGACCCGCAGGGTTGAAAATTATTCCTGCTGCATCGGGTGTCAGTCGTATGGCACAATTGACGGCTGCCGAAAACGCTGGAATAATTAATGCATTTTCAGAACTGAATGAACAGCTTGATATTTTATTAGTGGATACAGCCGCGGGCATTGCGGACAGTGTGGTGAGTTTTTGTCGTGCGGCTCAAGAGGTGGTGGTAGTGGTCACGGATGAGCCGGCCTCTATCACGGATGCTTATGCTTTAATTAAAGTTTTGAGCCGAGACTATAAATTGACCCGTTTTAGATTACTGGCAAACCAAAGTCATTCTTCACAACATGGAAAAGTATTGTATGAAAAATTAGCAAAGGTGTGTGAACAGTTTTTAGATGTGAGTTTAGATTATTTTGGATCGATTCCATTTGATCATGAGTTACGGGATGCCGTTCAAAAACAGATTCCTGTTACAGTGTATAAGCCACACAGTGATTCTGCACAAGCCTTTAGAGAAATGGCATATAAAATTGAGAAATGGCCCGTTCCAAAAGGGGCAACAGGGTATTTACAATTTTTTGTTGAAAATTTATTTCAATCAAGGCATGAGTGATTTTATGACGGGCACATCTGCATACGAGGAAGTTCAAAAACAGGCCATGCATGAACTGCTTGAATTAGAGCAGTATTTGCCTTTGGTAAAACGTATTGCTTATCATTTAAAAGGCCGTTTGCCTGACAGTGTGTTTGTTGATGATTTAATTCAGTCGGGCATTGTGGGCTTGATTGAAGCGATGCAAAAATTTAATGCCAATCAGGGGGCCAGTTTTGAAACCTATGCGGGTATCCGAATTAGGGGAGCCATGTTGGATGAAATTCGAAAAGGGGACTGGACACCTAGGTCGGTATATCGAAAATCACGTGCAGTAAGTGAAGCCATTAACCAAGTGGAGTCTCGGCTGGGTCGAGAAGCACGAGATGATGAAATTGCTGAGCAGATGGAGGTTTCGATTGAAGAATACTATCATATTTTGCAGGATACCAATTCGGTTCAATTGTTGTCTATTGACCAACCTGACCATGATGAATTATCAGAAGATCGAATGGTTAGTCATGGCATGACTCCTTTTGCTGAGTTGATTGAGACAGGGTTTCAAGAGGCGTTAGTGAAGGAAATTGCAAATTTACCCGAAAAAGAAAAACTCGTCATGGCACTTTATTATGATGAAGAGCTCAATTTAAAAGAAATTGGTGAAGTATTGTCGGTTAGCGAATCCCGCGTGAGTCAAATACATAGCCAGGCAGTTAAACGAATTCGGTCACGTATGGCCGACTGGATTAAGTAGGTTAGGAATTAAAATGCAAATAAATAGAGATATGAATATTTTAGTGGTCGATGATTTTTCAACCATGAGACGAATTGTTAAAAACTTACTGAAAGAGTTAGGGTTTCATAAATTTGATGAAGCGGATGACGGTGCAACGGCGTGGCCGATGGTGCAATCAGGAAAATATGATTTTATTGTCAGTGATTGGAATATGCCTGAAATGACTGGACTCGACTTGTTAAAGCATGTTCGGGCAGATGCAAATTTACAAAATACACCGTTTTTATTAATTACAGCGGAAGCCAAGCGTAGCCAAATTCTAGAAGCAGCTCAGGCAGGGGTAGATGGCTATATTGTTAAGCCGTTTACTGCTGCTACGTTGAATGGCAAAATTCATAAAATATTTGAACGGGTTGCTGAAAGAGAAAATGGCTAGATAAAAAAATGTGATTAGTATTGCCAAGAACCCTATACGATAATGACATTGTATAGGGTTTTTTTTATCACTTTAAGGGAGTAATTGTAAATGGTATGCTCAAGTCAGATTGATGTTCACTTGGTACAAAAATTATTAGATGCACTAAATGCAGGTGAGCAAGAAACCGCAACAAGATTATTGGATGAATTAACCAAATTACGGGAATCGGAGTTGTACCAAAAAGTAAGTGGGTTGACTCAAAACTTGCATGAAACCCTCGATCAATTAGTGGATAACCGTTTATTGTTACAAACCAAGCATGACCTTCCTGATATGACCGAACGCCTAGAGTCGGTTATAGGAATGACGGAAGAGGCCAGTTCAAAAACCTTACAGTCTTCTGAGCGTGGCCTTAACTTAATTGAATCGATTGAAAATATGCTTTCAGATTTAAAAGTAGATGAGGTTAAAATTGAAGCAGTTAAGGGGCTTCTTGCCAATTTAAGTACAGAATTAACCAATATTATGCTTGCACAATCGTTTCAAGATTTAACTGGGCAAGTGTTAAACCGAGTTATGTTAACCACCTCTTTACTCGAACAAAGTTTAATTCAGCTTATTGCGGAGTCGGGCCATGATTATGATGCCATTCCTGATAAGGAGCTGTCTGAAGACGCACAAAAACAAGAAGAAATGAAAGGCATTGGCCCAAATGTAACTCAAAAATCAAAGCAAGACTCTGTTGATTCACAAAGTGATGTGGATGACTTGTTGGGGGAACTGGGTATTTAACCTATTTTTAACTTCTGCATTGTACAAAAGTTTTATATTATTTCTTCATGGCATAATCATTGCTTTGATGTTAATCATATTGAGCAAGTATAACCAAGTGAGGTGAAGGTTGTGGATGAAGAGATTTTACAGGACTTTTTAGTTGAAGCGTCTGATCTGGTGGACCAGTTAAATGAACAACTGGTTGATCTTGAAAATTCTCCAACAGACAGCGACCTGTTAAATGCTGTTTTTAGAGGGTTTCATACCATTAAAGGGGGGGCAGGATTTCTTGCCATTACCCCTTTAATTGAAGTGTGTCATCGAGCTGAAAATGTATTTGATAAAATTCGTAATGGTGATGTTGAGTATGATGCTGCCGTTGCCGATGTTATTTTAAGAGCGTTTGATGTCATTAGTGATTCAATTGAACAGCTGAATGATGGTGCGCGTGAATTACCTGAAAATGACCCCCTGTTATTAAATGAGTTGGATGCCCTGACAAAAGGGCAGGTGGTGGAAGGGGCGGTTAAAGAAAGTTTGTCCACAGAAAAAACAAACGAGCCTATTTTAGAGTTGCCTGAGGGGGTTGATCCTGACGGGGAGATATCTGATGAGGAGTTTGAAGCGTTGCTTAATCAACGGGATGGTAAGATGGCCTCTCGTTCTGAGGATACGCCTGCACTGACCCTTCCTGAAGGGGTTGATCCTGATGGGGATATGTCCGATGAAGAATTTGAAGCCTTATTGGAGCAACGAGATACCTTAAAAGCAGCCTCGCCTTCTGCTGACTCTACTCCGTCAACATTAACGTTACCTGAAGGGGTTGATCCTGATGGAGACATGTCTGATGAAGAATTTGAAGCGTTATTACAACAAAGAGACGCTTTAAAATCTTCTCCCCCCCCTGCGGTAAAAGAAACGGAACCCGACGTTGAGAAGACGCCCCCACCAGTAGTTTCCAAACCAGCCAAAAAAACGGCACCAGCTAATAAATCGACTAAACCTGCGGCTAAAAATACACCTGAATCTACAGTGCGTGTTGATACCAAGCGTTTAGATGAAATCATGAATTTGGTGGGTGAGTTGGTATTGGTTCGTAACCGTTTATTAACGTTGCGAGGCAAGGAGAGCAGTCGTGAAGATATTTCAAATGCCGTTGCCAATTTAGATCATGTTACAACCGATTTACAGGCTTCCGTTTTAAAAACTCGTATGCAACCGGTCAAAAAAGTCTTTGGACGCTTTCCACGAGTGGTTCGAGATTTGGCTCGAAAACTGGGCAAGGATATTAATTTAGAGTTAGAAGGTGAAGAGACCGATTTAGATAAAAATCTGGTGGAGGCGCTTGCAGACCCATTAGTCCATTTGGTTCGAAATTCTGTGGATCACGGTGTTGAAATGCCTGATGTTCGGGCGGCAGCTGGTAAGCCTAAAGTGGGAACGGTACTTTTAGCTGCAAAACAAGAAGGCGATCATATCTTGTTATCCATTACGGACGACGGGAAAGGCATGGATCCTGATGTATTGCGTCAAAAAGCAGTTGAAAAAGGCATGATGGATGAAGTTGCTGCCAGCCAACTGGATGATCAGTCCGCTTTTGAGTTAATTTTATCAGCAGGATTTTCTACAGCAGATCAAATCAGTGATATTTCCGGGCGAGGAGTCGGAATGGATGTGGTAAAAAGCATGATTACCAAGCTTAACGGTAGTATTGAGATTCACTCAGTATTAGGGGAAGGCACCCAAATTAATATTAAAGTTCCGCTTACATTGGCAATTTTACCTACATTAATGGTTGGGTTTGATGAAGACAGCTATGCGATTCCGTTAACCAGTGTACAAGAAATTTTTGATTTTAACCCAGAGCAGACCAATAAAATTGATGGGCAAGTCATGGTGCGTTTACGTGAAGAAAGCATTCCACTGTATTTTTTAAATGAATGGTTAGCACCCAATAACCCTAAAGAGAGTTACAAGGGAGATAAAGTGGTGATTGTGTCTGTTGGAAATCAACGTGCCGGATTAGTGGTAAGTCAGGTAAATGGTCAAGAAGAAGTGGTGATTAAGCCGTTAGGTGTTATGTTAAAAAATGCGACAGGATACGCAGGAGCCACGATTACAGGAAATGGAAGCATTGCGTTAATTTTAGATTTACCAGGTGTGGTATCGCGTTTTCAGTAATTGCTTAAAGAGTAATTACCTAAAGAAGGGATAAAAAATGAATCTAACAACTGAAGCACCCTCTGTAGAACAGATGCAACAAGGGGGAATAATGGATGAAGAATCGGCTTACTTAGGCCCAGGTATCCGTTGTGTTCTCTTTACTCTTGAAAATGAAGTATATGGCATTCCAGTTAGGAAAATTCGAGAAGTATTAAGGGTAGGGGCGATTCGTCAAGTAGCAGGTGCGACCTATGGTGTGCTTGGGGTGATTAATGTGCGAGGGGTCATTGTAACGGTGGTTGATGCCCGTATTTTATATAATATGCCCAGTCGAGAAATTGATGATTTATCAAGAATTATTATTGTGGAACTGGATGGAGAGCGTACGGTTGGGATTTTAGTGGATTTTGTTATGGAGGTGAAAGACATTCCTGAAGACAAAATTGAATCGTTATCGGGTTCTAAAGACAAGGCATCACGATACATTCAGGGGATTGCTCACTTTCAAGATGATGTCATTATTTTGATTGATGTGGACAATATGTTTTTAGGAGTGGATTAAGTTTTGTTATTAAGGTTTAGAAGAGGGGGGTATAATATTTCTCTCCCCCCCCCCTTTATATGTTTACATGTAGAAGTTCAGACTTAATCTGACAGTTCCTTATTTTTATTTATTGTACTAGATTTTTTTTAACATACGCCACGATACGGTTAACCGCATCGTCTAAATTTTCATCGGGTTTGATGGTTATTTTAGGGTTGATGGGTTGATCGTAGTCTTGGCTGATACGGTCTAAATCTTCCAGTTGAGTGTTATCAATGTTTTCAATGAAACCTGCTTCTTGTATGGTTTTATATTGGGCAGGATCGCTGTCAATATAGATTTCGACATAGTTTTCAGTCATCTCTTTTACGGCATCACGCGCCTCTTGGTATGGAGAGACAAAAGAGCAGATGGTTGAGACAGAGTGGCGTTGGAGTTTTTTGATTAAAAATCCGACGCGCTTGATATGTAATATTCGATCATCTCGTTCATAGCCTATTTCGGGCAGTAGTTTACGCACTTCTCGGCTTTCGATTCGTTCTAATGGAATTTTAAGAGTAAGAAGTTGCTCGTATACTTTATCCGCCAATACTTTTTTACCACTGAGCGGCAGACCTATGATCCAGAGGTTAAACGGTTCGATGCGTTTTTTACCAAAATCAATTTTGTTCCAACCACGTTCGTGTAGATAGTAGAGAAATATTTTAGCTATGGTCTCTAATGCGCCCGCCATAATGGCCAGATCTAATTGTCCAAAAAACAGATAGACAATGATAATGGTCGTTGTGGTAGCGAGCAAGCGCCAACTCACGCCCTTGATAAGAGAGCGTTTGTTTGTTTCTACGTACATGGATTAATCTCCGAGTATCTCATCAATTGACTTGGCTCCCCACTCTGGATAGTGTTCTAACACAAGGGCGTTGAGTGCTTTTTCAGCGTCAGAGTAGTCTCGTTTAACCGATGTCGTGCCATTTTTATTTGACTGGTTTACCTGACTTGACTGATTTGCTTTCGTAATCATGCCAGCACCCATGGTGGCATGGGTGTAACGGTCAATAATGATAAAGCTGCCGGTGATTTTGTTGATGTCGTAAGCATCCACCGGAATGGCTCGGTTTAAGGTGAGATTACACACGGCAATGTCATTTAATTGCAGAGTTTCGCCTGCTTTTTTCTCAAAGGTATTGACATCAATGATGTGTTCAATGGCGTCAATGTGCCCTTTGATTTTATGACTGGTGTGTTTAATCAGGTACTCTTTACCCAGTTGCGCTGGCGTTTCATGCATCCAGACGAGCGTGGCTTGTACAGAGTCGGTCAGTGCGGGGGCTTGTTCATTGCTTTTTACCAGTAAGTCACCACGGCTGATGTCGATTTCATCTTCAGTGGTAAAGGTTACGGCCATGGTGGCAAAGGCACTTGGAATGGTGCACTCTTTTTTAACGGATGGCTCAACAATGGAAGCAATTCGAGTACTTTTTTGTGAGGGCAACACGGTAATTTGGTCACCCACCTGAATGCTTCCTGAGGCAATGGTACCTGCAAACCCTCTAAAATTGAGGTGAGGGCGGTTGACGTATTGCACGGGAAAACGGAACGCTTGCTTAATTTCTTTGGGTGTAATGTCAATGTTTTCCAGTATGTCCATTAGGGGAGCCCCCGTGTACCAAGGCGTGTGTTCGCTGTGGTTGACCACATTGTCGCCATTGAGTGCAGAGAGTGGCACAAAAATAGGATTGGCAATGCCTAGCTCTTTGGCAAACGAAAGGTAGTCGCTTTGAATTTCATTAAAGCGGGCTTCGCTGAACTCAACCAAATCCATTTTATTAACCGCAATAAGGATATTTTTAATACCCAGCAAGCTCACAATAAAGGAGTGGCGTTTGGTTTGCTCTTGTACGCCGTAACGGGCATCAATTAGGATGATGGCGAGGTCTGCGGTGGAGGCACCTGTGGCCATGTTACGAGTATATTGTGTGTGCCCTGGGGTGTCGGCAATAATAAATTTACGCTTTTCGGTTGAGAAAAAACGGTAGGCGACATCAATGGTAATGCCTTGCTCACGTTCACTTTGCAGTCCATCCACAAGCAGGGCTAAATCAATTTCATCGCCTTGTGTGCCGACTTTTTTACTGTCTTTTTCAATGCTTTGCAGTTGATCTTCATAAATCATTTTGGAGTCGTACAGTAAGCGGCCAATTAAGGTGCTTTTCCCATCGTCCACACTGCCGCAGGTGATAAAACGCAATAAATCTTTGTTTTTGTGAGTATCTAAATACTGTTCAATATCTTGAGCAATTAAATCGGATTGGTGTGACATTAGAAGTACCCCTCTTTTTTCTTTTGTTCCATTGAGCCTGCGGAGTCGCTGTCAATTAAGCGACCTTGTCGTTCGGATGTTTTGGTGAGCAACATCTCTTG
>WFPP01000045.1 GCA_015487495.1 Thiomicrorhabdus sp. | reverse complement strand
CGCACCAGAAGGGGCTGAGACAATATAAAGCGAGCCAGACATGATGATTCTCCTTTTTTGAACACAATACGATGGATTCAATATTTTAACAGAGAATGCGGTCATTCGGTGTTTTTAACTAACTCTCAGAAGGAACCGTTCTGACTAAACGAACTTGTAGTGTCTGCCAGCGTTTAATGTCTCAGGCGCATCCAAAGCCTGTTGCCAATTATGATAAGTTGGAAACCCCATGCACTTATTAACAACAAGCCCCCAGCACTAATGCTTAATAAAAGAGGTTTAAAGGTCGTGGCTTTTTAGTAAAAATGGCCAAAATGAATTTTACAAAATCGGTTCTTATAATCCATTGTTGCACATAATACCACCATCAGTAATTTGCCAATCGTAAGTCACAACCATACTGTCTCGTGCGGTTTTTCCTGCACAATAGGTCGTGCTTCCTGCATTAAAACTTACGTTATTTTTTAACACTTGACTACCCCAACCGGTTAAAAGTGAATCATAATGTTCTGAGGAAAGAGATGCACCGTAAAACATACCATTTGCGTGAGTAAGTGAAGTTACATTCCAGCGGCCTATATCTTGATCAAAGACGGTAGCAAAGTTAAACATTGCACTCATATTCGTTACATTTGAAGTATCCCAATTTCCTATGTTTTGATTAAAAGATTGCGCATTCCAAAACATGGATCCCATATTAATAACACTTGAGGTATCCCAACGGCCTATATCCTGATTAAAAGGGTTAACACTTTCCTCAGCACAAAACATGCACGACATATTCATTACATTTGAAACATTCCAATTTCCTATGTCTTGATTAAACCTGGCATTTCTAAACATACCTGACATATCTGTTACATTTGAAACATTCCAGCTTCCTATGTCTTGGTTAAATGTGCTGGCATGGTGAAACATCCTTGACATATTTATCACATTTGAAGTATTCCAACTGCCTATGTCTTGATTAAAAGCGTAAGCACGTAAAAACATCAATGACATATCTGTCACGTTTGAGGTATCCCAACGACCTATATTTTGGTTAAAAGCGTCGGCAGATACAAACATCCCCGACATATTCATCACATTTGAAGTATCCCAACGGCCTATGTCTTAATTGAAAACACGTGCACCTAAAAACATCAATGACATGTCCGTCACGTTTGAGGTATCCCAATCACCGATATTTTGATTAAATGTGCTGGCATTTGCAAACAGGTTTGACATATCCGTCACATTTGAAGTATCCCAATTTCCTATGTTTTGGTTAAAGGCATGGGCACGTTCAAACATCCCCGACATATTCGTTACACTTGAAAGATCTGGAGTATCGCTGGCGTTTACCACCATGAGATTTGCACCAAAGAAAGCATCCTCCATACTCGTCCATTTACCTGCCCCCCACTGTTCTATTGATAAAAGCTGAGAGGGATCTTCTGAGTTTTTAAAATAAATTCTGGGAAAGCCTGTCCCTACGCCACTATTATCTTTGATTCTAATCGTGTAATCTCCTACGGCTCTATAATGACAGCCATAATCGCCTGTCTGTTCAGTCGCTTCATTCACACCATCATTATTGCAATCAACATTGTAATTATAACCACCACCTGACGTCGGTATGGTAAACGTTGATGGTGCTTCTTTTACCTCAATCGTCATAACAAAATCATTTGCGGATGAGTTGATAACAAACTCGGTTACTGCTAGTGGAATCGATGCATTCCCCGCCACATCAATCACCCTAATAGTACAATTAGAGTAAATACCATATCTAAGCTCATAAAATGTAACACTATTATTTCCAATTGTGGCTTGAGTGCTGGCAGCCTCACAGCGTCCACCATAAACAATAGAGCCTGCCTCACTGCTGCTGAATGTGTAATTAGGCGTAGGATTACCGCTTGGAGAGGGTATGGCGTTTATTTCTAACACGACAGGAGCGGTCGTATCAACGGCAAACTCCGTGATTGCTAATGGTGTTGATGCATTGCCTGCCGCATCGGTTACAGTAATTGTACAGTCTGAATAAACGCCTTCTACAAGGGTATTAAAACTAACCAAGTTATAACCTTTGCTAGCCCTTAACTGTGCAGATATACAGCTTCCACCATAAGTAATAGACCCTGCTTCCGTTGTGCTGAAAGCATAAACAGGTGTTACATCATTGCTTGGGGTACGTACTGCGGTTTGCTCTAAAAGGGTCGGAGCCGTCATATCAACGGTAAATTCTGTAATCGCTAATGGTGTTGATGCATTGCCTGCCGCATCAGTCACAACGATGGTACAGTCCGAGTAAGTCTCTTCTCTAAGCGCATTAAATGTAACGGTATTATTACCTTCTGTAGCCTCTGACACTGTAGATACACAGCTTCCACCATAAGTAATGAAGCCTGCTTCAGTGGTACTAAAAGTGTAATCAGGTGTAGCATCACGACCCGCGGGCACGGCATTTATTTCCACCACTACTGGCGGTGTCACGTCCATTTCAGTCGTAATTTCAATATCCAAACGCGCAGGCAAGGATATGCCTATCGTATTTTTAGCATACACAGTGAACGAATAATGGCTATATACCTGATAATCTAACGATTGTATCAGTGAAATAAACCCTTGATTATCCACTGAAAAATATTCACTACCTGCGCCTTCAAGCCACACTTGCTCAACTACCTCGGTAGGGCTACTGATATTGACTCGTCCTACCATCGTGTTAGGCGTTTGCGTCTCCATAAGACGCAATGAAGCATTGGTTAACAGCGGCGCTGTATTTAAACTGTTTGTAATAAATACATCCAGCGTCACCGAATTACTTGGCAAGCCCAAGCTGTCCATTGCCACTACGGAAAGGTGGTAAGAAGGGCTAATTGAACGATCAAAATTAGCACTTTCTGTGGTGCGAATAACGCCCTCATTATCAATACTAAACCACTCACTGCCCGCGCCAGTGATGACAAAGTTGTTCAGTGTTCGGCCACCTAATCCTAAAATAGAGACTTTACCGACCGTGGTAAGCGGTAACGTATCTTCATTTACAGAAAAAGACGCCCCTTCAATGCGAATAGAATCATCCACATCCGCCACCTGAATATACAGCGGCACAGGATCACTTTCACCAAATGAATTGGTTGCAATAACCGTTAGCGTCACCTCTTTTTGCGTTTCAAAATCAAATTCGGCACCCTCAGCCACAGTCACATTGCGATCCAGATCAATGTTAAATTTATCGGCGCCTTCGCCCTCTATTCTAATCGCCGTAATGTCAGATCCCGTACTCGACAGAGGAACCTGTCCAATGAGGGTTCCAGCAGGTGCGTTTTCAAAATTGTAACTTCTTAATACCCCTAAAATCGGGCGCTGTGTATCAATGTACACCACCACAAAAACCGGTAAACTAACGCCTTGAGCATTATGCGCCACCGCTTTTAGGTCAAAAAACGGTTGTTCAGTTCGGTTTAACTGATTATTTAACAGCGTGATTGTCCCCGTCGCATCAATGGCAAAATGTTCACTGCCCGCGCCCGATAGCTCAAACTGCGTAATAGGTGATGTTCCAGGGTTTGCAACGGTTACCACACCCACAACCGTATCCATCGCACTGTTTTCAAGCACCCTTAACACCGTGCGTGCTAATTTAGGCACATCCATTTCATTGTCTATTTTAATTAAAACCGTTCCGCGGCGAACTTCGCCCAAGGTATCTTCAGCCACCACCGAGAGCATATAATTCATACGCGACTCATAATCCAACTGTGCCACATCTGATACACGAATAAAGCCATTCAAATCAATGGTAAACGCTTCCGCGCCACTGCCTGTTAAGCTCACCGATTGCAACGGGGCATTGCTCTCAATCATCACCTGACCAACCTCATCGCCCGCCACCGCGTCTTCCGACAAGGAGACCGATAAATGTTTGACCAAAGGTGCGTCGTCCGCCGTATCCGAAATGTCAAACGACAGAGGAATCACACGACTGCTGCCCAGCGCATTAAACGCTTGAACCGTAATGGCCGCCGTATTTTTAGACTCATAATCCAACTCCAATTCAGCCAGCTCGGTTACTCGAATCGAACCATCGGTATCCACACTAAACCAGGCCGCGTCTGCACCCCCCACCTCAACACGGTCAATCGGCTCGCCTGCGTCGTTAAAGGTAATCTTACCAATCACATCGCCTGCACTGGCGTTTTCTGGAATTAAGCCACCACTAAACCCCGTATCCTCTATCGAATCCAATACATTGGTGACCAAAATAACCAAGGTAACAGGCTTACTTTCACCCAACGCATTCACTGCCATTAACTGTAGCTGATAAATTTTATCCGTTTCATAATCCAGCGTAACGCCTTCATTTAACGTCACCACACCCAGCGCATCAATGCTAAAACGTGTGCTTGGCGCATCTTCCTCGTTTAACAACACATAATGCGTAATCTCACTGCCGCCCATGTGTATCAGCTTAATGTGACCAATAACGCTACCGCTTGCCACATCTTCACTCACAGGAAACCACTGGCTTTGCAATAGCGGAACCGTCTCGCTTACGGCCTTGCCATACACATATTCATACGCATCAGTATACAAATCTTGCCCTAAATACACTTTATCAACCATTGGCTCAAGCCAAGAATCGTAATCTTTTAACAACCAATTTTTATGCGCCGCAGGCACCCAATAAACCAGATCATTTCTGCCCAAGGGTTGCTCTGCATCGGGGTACAATTTATCAATCAATATGCGTTTTGAAATGTCGTCTAAACGAGATTGGACTCGGGCTTTATCGTAATTTTCACCCAATAAATCCTTGGTTAATTGATACGCCACCTCGGTTAAAATATTGATTTTAAAATCGTTATTAAGCAAACTTTCCTTACTTAAAATTAACCGCAACTTACCGTGTACGGGCGTAAATTGATCGTCTACCACCAAGTTGTCGTCTCGGTCAATGTCCACTCCACCGCTTAACTCTAGTATAAAATCGCCCTCGTAATCGGCGATGTTTGACATCAAGAAAATGGCTTCACTCGTTTGAGGTAACTCACCTGGAGGAGGCACCGGCAACGAAATAATACCCGCCTTATTAATCTCCGTACTTACCGACGTAAGCCCTTCAAATAAAACCTCTTTATCCACCTTATGCGCTTCAGTTGCCTTATACAACACTACATTCGCACCACTAATGGGCCCCAATCTCGCCTGATTTAAATAACTCAAAATACTAAACTCACACGGCAAACAACCACAGCTTTTTTTAGGCAAACACAACTTGGGTTCATCAAGCGTTATCGGCGGATAATGAATGGTTTGCAACAAACCACTGCTTCCGCCGCTGCCGCTACCGACATAATAGCCACGCCAACCTCCCCAGCCCGCACCGCATCCATTCGAACCACACCCATAAGGCTGTGAATAACCATAACCACCCGCATCATTTATCGTTGGTAAGCTTGGAATAAATTCCACCTTAGGAGGGCGATTAGGGGCAGGGCGCGTAATTAAAATATCCGCTACTTTTCCGCCAGAACCTAAGCTAGGATACTGACTGGCATTGGTCACCAAAAACTCACTTGTGCTTGTTTGACCTGGTATGCTCACATTCAACTTAATCAAATCCGAAAACGTCTCATCACTCAACGACTCATAATCTGTCGCCGCAACCGAAATAGGGTACGTGCCAGGATACACACTCCTAAGCGTTTTGCCTCCCGAACCCAACGCCGTAACCCCACAACCATTCGCACTCTCACCCATTAACGAATTGCTCATACTTAAACGCACATCGGGCTGTTCCCAACTCAACTGCGCCGTAAAAAGACCGCCGGGTAAGTTCGATACGGCATTACCGCCAGAAATCTCCCCCAACACAACCGAAGAGTCATCTTTAAGCACATAACACACATCCCCCACACCACCCGATTCCAACACCGAGCCGCCCAACGGAGCAAACACATGTTCACCCGAAACAGGGTACACCTTAGCCTCATCATCAAACGCATAAACCTCCATATCCGAATTTAAATTTGAATCAAACTTATGCGCAATCGTAATCCGCTTCTCAGAACACAAACACCCCACATCATTTACTTTTTTCCATTGCGATGGTTTTTGCTCAAGTGCCGCCAATCCATCACGAATATAGCCTATAATCGCGTTTCGACCCACATTGGTTGATAGTGGTTGGTTGGTGAATGGGTTGATAAGCGTTTCTCCATCCGCTTTTAAAGGCTCTCCCATGTAAAAATCAAATGCGTGAGTATTTGCTTTAAAATCAAAGTAAAACAGTGGTTTTTCTGCACGATACTTTCCACCTAACACTTGATTTACCTGTGACTGCTCTACATAGTAGTGTTCAGGTTTCTGTTGTTCTGTATTGGAGGGATCAATATCCACCCAATCCGATTTTCTTATCGGGTTAAAAGTGTCTCCAAAACGCAGGTTTCCTAGCCAGCCAACCATGTCGTTATCCCAAAAAAAGCCAGCTTCATTTCCAAAATCATAAATAATATTGCTATCTGGCGATGCTACTCTCACGGTATAAACATAGTCGTACATCCAATCGTCTAAACTGTCCAATACTTGACTGATAAACAAGTTACCCTGAGAATGCGCTATTACTAACACTTTATGTCCCGATGTAATACTTTCACTAATTTTGACAACTTGCTTTTCTCTCGTAAAAATCGCGGTCACTTGGTTGCTAAATAGCCCAAAAAAATAGGATCGAAAGACATCCATAAAGTCATTGCCTGTCGAAATTTTTTGTAATACGGCTTCGGCAAGGTCATTTGATAAGCCGTGGGTTTCGTTGTACAGAAGGTCGAACTTACCGATTTGTTGATCTATTTTTGTGGTGTCGTTATTGTAGATTTCTTCTTTCATGGCGGGTTTTAAAGTTTTATGTGCTGAGTCCCACGCTTGCTTTTCAGTCGTGTCCACCCCATTCGCAAAATACACATCGGTTTTGGATTCATCTACAGCAGCGGTTGCTATTAAAGGAGATAAGATGAGAAGTAAAAACAGTAGCTTTTTCATTATTGTTCACCTGTGATTTTGTCGGTATCAAAGTCACACATGCCTTTAAGTTCATCATCATCGGGAAGTGTATAAACTCCACCACTTAAAGCTTTATCGTAAGCTATATAGGCGGCTTTTCTTTCTGGCGTGTTTGTTATTTTGCGAGTAATTTGATCATCAATACTAATGCTCTCCAAAATCAAAATAGGTTCATCATAATATTTTGCATAAATTTCATAATAATTATTACAAGCAAGCGCCGCATGCACAAACTCCACGGTTTCAAGTGCTTTATCCGCTCCACCTTCAAAAATTCGCTTCCAAGTACGTGCGGATTGCATGCCTACCTCAATATGCACGGGATGTTTGTCTTTAAACTCGGTATAAATCCAACGCTCCACATCGTCTCTTACACCATTATCATTAGAATCAATGCCCACCAAGGTGGCGTTATTCTCTTCGGGCAACGGCTCAGGCGGTAGGCGAACGCCGTTTATGATTAAGATGGGAAACACGGTGATGGTAATTTCATCATGAACAGGATCATCAAACTTGGCTTTTAACTCAAACACCAAATCGGTTTTTTCGGTGACGGTGGGGGCAGTAAATTTTAAGGTTGAAGTGCGTTTATTCTCAATGGCCACTCGAATACCCGAAAGCTGTTTCCAACGATATTTCTTCCCCCCCTCACGGGCAAACACCTCAACCTG
>WFPP01000044.1 GCA_015487495.1 Thiomicrorhabdus sp. | reverse complement strand
CCTGAGACACCGACGTTAAATGCGTGTACTTAACCGTCGTTAAAATACTGACATGCCCGAGTATGTTTTGCAGCACAAGCAAATCAACCCCTGCCTCCAATAGGTGAGTCGCATAACTGTGTCTTAAAGAGTGACAAGAGATCTTTTTTTTGGTAAAGGGGTCAAAGCCCTTTTTTGTTGATAACTTAGATAGGTGTCAACTCAATAATCGTGGTCAAGTCGGACAGTCCTTCGCAGTGCTCGTTTGTGGCGAATGCCATAAGCCTCACCTCGCTGTGGCCTGTCGCTTATCGCGAACGTTATATTTTTTGTCAGGTTTTATCGTTTCTATTTGGAAGTAGAAGTGGAAGAGATATTTAGAAGATATAGAGATAGCGACTACGATCAGTGTGAAGGGCTAGTTAACCAAGTGTGGGGATTCGATAAAAAAGCGCTATCTGATGTAGCCAAATGCATCTATGCAAAGGGGGCTGTCCTAGCTCGAATATTTCATAAAAAAAAGGCAAAACCTGTAATAGTTCGTTAAAATTCATTTACTTACAACAAATACGAACAAGGTTTTGCCTATGACAAGTTGTACCCAATATCCTCTTTCCTTTCCAGAGTTTGTTTTATACCGTGGCTGAACGGATGGCTCCCGGATAGTAGTTAATGAGTGCTTCCCCAGCACGTTGATAAACAATGGGGTAAGGGGAAGTTGTGCCTGAAATCCAGAAAATCCCCTCTACATAGCTTGCTTTTGTGCCTGACAAAGCAAATTGACCCAATTCTTGCCAATTCAGCACAAAGTTCGTGGGCGGGTGAAATATTCGGGCTAAACACTCTAAAAATTTAATGCCCATAAACCTCTTGTTATTTTTGAGATTGAGTTATGTGTTAGAATACCAAGAAAAAGTATGAAGATACTATTGAAGAAGATGCTCTATTGAATTTGAGGTGAAGGGGGTTGCCATTTATTCAGAATTCAAAAAAAGTATGAATTGTTGACGTACTATACTATGACTAAAAAAATAATGGGGTAAACCAAATGATGAAAATATTGCAACATATCATAATGTTTTTTACTTTTATGTGTGCAAGTGTTGTTGTGACTGCGGCTGTACAGCCACCGCCAGTCAATCAAAATATAGGCATACCTGATACGAGTTTTAATTTTTTCGATGAAAGCCTTTGTAAAAGCTGTCATCATGCCGCTCAAAATGATGAAGACCCTTTGAATAATGCCCCCGTTAATAGAGGTTACAATCCAGATAGGCATCATATCGGTTGGTCAGCCCATTGATGGTAGGCCTGATTTCCCACCTTTCCGTGATGCGGATTATGATGGTGTTAATGATTCGGTTTTTACTTGTTATAACTGCCATATTATTGTGACAAATATTGAAACAGGTGAGTTGGAGCTGGTGGACAATTTTCGTGATTGTTCGAACTGTCATCAGCGACAAGAAGGAGAAACAACGGTTCATCATGCAACAGAGCGTGCACAACAAGGAAATTGTTTTCAATGTCATGGTGGAATTGTTCGTGGCATTAATGTTGAAACTTTAGAGGGTAAAAGGCCTGATTTTGTAAATATAGGGCAAACTGTTCCGGTTAGCATGCCAGATTACCGAACTGGTATTATTACCCCTTGGCGTAGCAAAAAGCCAATTGCTGATGATTCGATTGTGAATTCAGCGGGTGTTCATCCTGGGAATTGTAATTTTTGCCATAATACTGCTGATGGAATGACAGGCGGGACAGATGAGCCGTTAAAGTTACCAGATGGAAGGATTATTACGGTAAAAATATTTACGAATGAACAGAATCATCATAATACAGGTTTCTTTAATGAAGGAAAGTGTGTTTGGTGCCATAATCTTGATGGTGAGAATATTGAAGAAAGTGCTGAAGATATACGTGTCTGTCAGCGTTGTCATGATCGGTCAACGATTCATAATATTGAGTTTGATGCGATAGGGGATGGAATTGATCCTGGTAAAGAAGAGCCTTATTTTGGGCATATTGGTCATAATGATAATTGTTGGGGTTGTCACGGATTTAGCCGAGAAAAGGCGCTTGAGGAAATCGCTAATCAAAGTTCTAATGGTGTGACGGATGTCATTATTCCAACCTTAACTTCTTTGAGTCAAAGAGTCATTTCAAGTGGTTCTGAGGTTTTGATTACTGCCTCGGGTAATAGCTTCGTGAATTCGATGGAAACGACCGGGTCTGATGGCTCTTTAATGGAGTTTTCTTGGAAGTCTAAGGTGGTTTTAACCGATAAGAAGGGTCAACAAACAATAATCGAGCCTGTTACCCAGAATGAAACGACGCTGGAGTTTATTCTACCGGGCAATCAGCCGATAGGATTTTATGAAGTTAGCCTTCAGAAGTCTTATCAGGTTTCTAATCCATTAGGCTTGGTCGTTGTTCCAACCATGTTGTCGGATAATGCTTTTATTTATATGCCTTATGGCCCGTTTGTGTTTATTTCAGGTACAGGGTTTACGAATGCTTCGGGGATGTATGATGTGAAGGGTTCGAATACTTCGCTTGTAGATCAAGATGGTAATTCTCCTGCTATCATTTATATTTGGCGAAATGATCTTATTATTGCCTATTTTTATGACTATCCTGAAAGTGTTACGATTACAAATGTGTTTGGTCGTGGATTCGGATAATAAGTGCAATCGGAAAAAGGAAAGCCAGTTGAGTTAAACTTAATGGCTTTTCACAACCACGAGATTAGCACATGAAATATACTCAACTGACTGAAGGTGAACGATACCAGATTTACGGATTATTGAAAGCAGGAT
>WFPP01000043.1 GCA_015487495.1 Thiomicrorhabdus sp. | reverse complement strand
CCCCTGGTGCAAACGGCTCGCCATCACGACGACCACAAGGGGTATTGCCTGTCTTTTTACCATAAACCACGTTAGAGGTAATGGTTAGGATTGATAGGGTTGGCGTGGCATCACGATAGATTTTATGCGAGCGTATTTTGGTCATGAAGTTTTTAACCAGCTTGACCGCCATATCATCCACTCGTGGATCATTATTACCAAACTTCGGAAAATCCCCTTCTACTTCAAAATCAATGGCGACCCCGTTACCATCACGAATCGGTTTGACGGTTGCATATTTAATGGCGGATAACGAATCTGCGGCCACAGAGATACCTGCAAGACCACACGCCATTGTACGGTAGACATCACGATCATGCAGTGCCATCAATGCGGCTTCGTAACTATAAATATCGTGAGAGTAGTGAATGCAGTTGAGTGCGGTCACGTACTGTTTTGCCAACCAGTCCATAAAGCGATCTAAACTTGCCCATACGGTGTCAAAATCCAGAACCTCATCGGTTATTGGTGGGACTTTTGGGCCGACCTGTAGCTTGAGCTTTTCATCCATACCGCCATTGATCGAATACAACAGTGTTTTTGCCAGGTTCGCTCGCGCGCCAAAGAACTGCATGTGCTTACCAACCACCATTGGCGAGACACAACAGGCAATGGCGTAGTCATCGTTGTTAAAATCAGGACGCATGAGATCATCATTTTCATACTGAATCGCGGAAGTGTCGATAGAGACTTTCGCGCAGTAGCGTTTAAAGCCTTCGGGCAGTTGCTCTGACCATAAAACGGTAATGTTTGGCTCTGGAGACGGCCCCATTGTGTAAAGGGTGTTCAGTAAACGAAAACTGGTACGACTTACGAGCGTTCGGCCATCAACACCCATGCCACCAATGGACTCCGTTGCCCACATTGGGTCACCCGAAAACAGCTCATCGTATTCTGGTGTACGGAGGAAACGAACCAAACGTAACTTCATAACAAAGTGGTCAACCAGCTCTTGTGCATCGACTTCGGTCAATTTACCCGCGGCAATATCTCGCTCGATGTAAATATCCAAAAAGGTAGAGACTCGGCCTAAAGACATAGCCGCACCGTTTTGAGATTTGATGGCAGCCAAGTAGGCAAAATAAGTCCATTGAACCGCCTCTTGCGCCGTGGTTGCAGGGCGTGAGATGTCAAAGCCGTATTGAGCAGCCATCTGTTTCATTTGTTGCAGTGCCCGAACTTGCTCTGAAAGCTCTTCACGTCGTTTCATGGTCATCTGTAGCTCTACGCCGTTTTCCAGATCTTCTTGCAACGAGGCAAACTGGTCCTGCTTATCACTTATCAGGTGATCAACACCGTATAACGCCACTCGACGGTAGTCGCCGATAATTCGACCACGACCATACGAGTCAGGCAACCCAGTTAGCACGCCCGATTTACGGCATTTCAAAATATCAGGCGTATAAATATCAAACACACCCTGGTTATGGGTTTTTCTGTATTCCGAATAGATTTTAGAAACATCTGGATCCAAAGTACGACCATAGGCTTGGCACGAGGCTTCGACCATACGAATGCCACCATTCGGCATGATGGCACGCTTAAGCGGTGCTTCGGTCTGTAAACCGACAATTTTTTCTAACGACTTATCAATATAACCGGCTTCATGCGAGGTAATGGTCGAGATGGTTGAGGTATCGAAATCAACCGGTGCATGGGTTGTATTCTCAACCTTAATGCCTTTTAGAATCGTGTTCCAAAGCGTACCCGTTGCTTCAGTGCCCTTAGTAACCAAAAAAGACTCATCTCCCTCATAGGGCGTGTAGTTTGTCTGAATAAAGTCACGTACATCAACTTCATGCTGCCACTGACCACCAGCAAACCCAGCCCACTCTTTAGAAAATTGATGAATCATAAAACACCTATCCTTTTGAAAAATCGATACAACAAAACAACCATAACACCCATTCAGAAGACCCTATCGAACTCCTAAGTCCACCGAGCGCGCGATTATACCAGATTGTAAATAAGGACTCATTTTTACATTCAAAATTTTTCTCCCCCTACCAAAGGGTTATCTTTAACGGTGATTTAACGATAAAGAAACGGGGATATGGAGGGGGGGGGAAATTTTTTTTAAGCATTATGCCAAGCAAATAATGCGTGATTATGGTATGTTTTTGGTACTTTTAATTTACAGATTTTTATGAAATTTGAATATGCTTCATAAACAGTCAATATCGCATGCTGGTTAAATCGCTCGGAGTTCTGCGAGATTTATTTAGATTAACCTTCATTCAGAGGAGTGAAAATTGAACGAGATGTTTTATAAAGTGACCATAAAAAAAATGCTTTGTCTTTTTTTTGTGGTCACGATAATTGGATTTGTGGGGGGGTGTTCACAAAAAAAGCTGGACATCACGCTTGAGCAAACCACGGTCGATGAAACGTTATTACTCACATTACCCAGTCAACCCATCTCTTACTTTAATCAGGTCAAACCCGTGCTTGAACGCCGTTGTGTTTCATGTCATGGCTGTTTTGACGCACCATGTCAACTGAAACTGACCTCCATAGAAGGCATACAACGCGGGGCAAGCAAAGAAAAAGTGTATGACGGTAGCCGTCTATTTGGTATCGACCCCACACGCTTGATGATTGATGCAAAAACCACGGCACAATGGCGTGATAAAAACTTCCATGCCGTGCTAAATGAAGGTGAAAATACGCCCAGAAAAAACCTAGAAGACTCAGTCTTATATCAACTATTGCGTTTGAAACAGATCCATCCTCAAGCGCGTACTGGCATGTTATCAAATGATTTTGACCTCTCTTTAAATCGAGAACAAAGCTGTCCAAGCCCTGATGAATTTCAGAGTTATGCACAAGAACATCCTAAAGGTGGCATGCCCTACGCCATGCCCAACCTAAGCAATCAGGAATATAAAACGTTAGTACAATGGATCGCCCAAGGGTCACCCGTTGACTCAGCACCTGAACCAACAAAGCACACAATGGAACAGGTCGCACAGTGGGAGCAGTTCTTCAATAACCGCAGTCGTAATAAAGAAATACTGGTCAATCGTTATCTCTACGAACACCTGTTTCAGGCACACATTCGTTTTAAAAATGCACCACCACGAGAATTTTTTCGACTGGTTCGCTCAAGCACCCCCCCTGGTCAAGAAATTGATGAGCTCGCCAGTGTACGCCCTTATGATGATCCGGGAACGGCTCCTTTTTATTACCGCTTGCGCCCCCATCACGCCTCTATTGTGGCAAAAGAACATGTCGTGTATGAGCTATCTCCACAGAAAATGGCTCGCTACCAAGCGCTCTTCTTAGAGCCGGATTACAGCGTAGAACACCTGCCTTCATACGACCCCAAAACGTCAGCAAATCCGTTTCAGGTTTATAAAGACATTCCTCCTAATATGCGTTACCGGTTTTTATTGGATGATGCCCGATTTTTTATTGAAGGCTTTATTAAAGGCCCCGTATGCCGTGGCCAAATTGCATTAAATGTTATCGAAGATCAGTTTTGGGTGTTCTTTTTTAACCCTGATTACTATCTGAATACAAGTGATGCCGATTTTTTGGAGGATTTTTCCAGCAGCCTGGCAATGCCTTCCGAAAAAGGAAATACACTCAATATTGTCTCCGCATGGACAGAATATAGAAACAAACTGGATGCTTACTGGAAAGCAAAAGAAGAGGATTTTTTAAATCAACCCCAACAAAGTCCTTTAAAGCAAGCAATGCAATCCATCTGGAATGGCAACGGCACAAACCCCAATGCCGCGTTAACCATTTATCGGCATTTTGACAGCGCTTCGGTTCATTTTGGGTTAACGGGTGATTATCCTGAAACAGCCTGGATCATTGATTATCCGCTATTGGAGCGGATTCATTATCTGTTGGTCGCAGGGTTTAATGTATACGGTAATGTTGGACACCAATTAAATACCCGACTCTATATGGACTTTCTCAGAATGGAAGGGGAGGACAATTTTCTTGCCTACTTACCAGTCAGTCAACGCAAAGCCATCCGAGATTCATGGTATGTTGGTATGCGTGAAATTCTTGGGAAGGAAGTCTATGACAGCACAAAATGGTTGGATAAAGAACTCGTCATTGGCTACCAGACCGATGACCCACAAACTGAATTATACCAACAATTAGAACAACATCTCGGCGCAATGGCAGGGCCAGAAGACACACTAAACCGCTGCCAACCATGCCAATCCGCCAAAGATACAAAGCCTTCTGCAGAACAACAAGCAGAGGCCGCCTTAATAAAAATAGCGAATATTAATGGGGCTATATTACAGGTTTTTCCTGATTTGGCCTTTGTAAGAATAAAAAATGACCTTCCGCAAGCGCATTTTGCTTACACATTAATACGTAATAAATCATATAAAACAGTCAGTTCCATGATCTCAAGCGAAGCAGATGACCAACGTGATGTTGAAAATGATACGCTGACGATAATGAAGGGATTACAAGGCTCCTACCCTAATTTTTTCTTTGATGTTCCATTACAACACGTCAATGACTTTGCCGAACGCTATGCCGCCATTCGTAATCGCGCAGACTATGAACAATTTGTAGAACTATTTGGTGTACGACGTACCCATACTGATTTTTGGGCAATTGCCGATTGGTTTCAAAATTACAATACAGCGCAACATCCAGTACGCTCTGGCTTATTTGACTTAAGTCGATACAACAACCGATAGAAGGGGGGGGAAATATTTTGATTTAATCTGACTTTTTATGGTATTTAGATGGCGTAATACGGTCGTTTCGATTATATTAATAAACTTATAGAGACCTTTGCACGATACAATCCATCTCCTTTCCCGATTTAATTAAATAAAATAAATAACTAGAGCAACGCCATGAGCGATTTACGAAAAGACGCCTTAGAGTACCACGCCTATCCGCGCCCCGGAAAGCTGGAAACGGGCTTGATTAAACCCTGTAATACTCAACGAGATTTAAGCTTGGCCTATAGCCCTGGGGTGGCCGAGCCTGTTCGAGAGATTGTCAAAAACCCTGTGGATACTTATAAATACACAGGAAAAGGCAATCTGATTGGCGTCATTTCTAATGGTACAGCGGTGCTTGGATTAGGCAATGCGGGTGCATTGGCGAGTAAACCGGTTATGGAAGGCAAGGCCATGTTGTTTAAACGCTTTGCGAATATTGATGTGTTTGATATTGAGGTGGAGACACAAGACACCCAAACGTTAATTCAAACCATTGCCAATATTGCGCCCACCTTTGGTGGCATTAATCTGGAAGACATTGCCGCACCACAATGCTTTGAGGTCGAAAAAGCGTTAAAAGAGCAACTCAATATTCCTGTTTTTCACGACGACCAACACGGCACGGCCATTGTGGCCACCGCGGCTTTGTTGAATGCGCTTGAAGTACAAAACAAACGCATTGAAGAGGTTCGTATTGTCTGTGTGGGTGCTGGCGCAGCGGGCATTGCCTGCATGAATTTATTAATGGAACTGGGTGCCCTAAAACAGCACATTACCTTAGTGGATAGCCAAGGCGTTGTGTCGACTCAACGAGCGCATCTTAATGTCTATAAACAAGCCTTTGCCCTCGAAACCGATAAAGTCACCCTGGCCGATGCAATGCACAATGCCGATGTGTTTTTTGGGGTATCAGGCAAAAATATTTTAACCCCCGATATGCTGACCAGTATGGCCACCAATCCCATTGTCTTTGCCATGGCCAATCCCGATCCGGAAATTAACCCTGATTTGGCACATCAAACCCGTGATGATTTAATTATGGCCACAGGGCGCAGTGACTACCCAAATCAGGTCAATAATGTATTGGGCTTTCCATTTATCTTTCGAGGTGCGCTGGATATTCGCGCCACTGAAATTAATACCCCCATGCAGATTGCCGCAGTACACGCCTTACGCACACTCACACACCGTTCTGTTCCTAAAGAAGTCATTGAAAGTTATGGATTAAAAACGCTGGCATTTGGCAAAGCGTATATTTTACCCAAGCCCAATGATCCACGATTAATTGAGGTCATTCCCAAAGCCATTAGTCAGGCCGCCATTGATTCGGGTGTGGCGCAATTAGATCTATCAGGAGAGCCTATCGGACTTAAGTGATCATAGCTAAATAAAGCGGAGGTCTTTTTTATCAGACCTTTGCACGAAAGGATACACCATGAAAAAACACGCAGTACAACTTACCCTCTTATTCAGCACAGTGGCATTCTTCACGGGCTGTCAAACCCTGCAAAAAAATTCTTCCCCCCCCTCTTCAACACCCACCTATCTTGAACAATCCGTTGTGCCATTAAAGCACGCCTATGATTTTCATATCGTAGAAACCGCAACCCAACAGCAAAAAAATATTCCGCAACTGGCACGTTCGCTTAAAGAGTTTGATGTTATTTTTATTGGCGAAGAGCATAGCAATCATGCTTCACACCTATTTCAAATGCAATTACTGAGTGAACTCTATACACAGAGACCCAAACAAATTTTATCGTTAGAAATGTTTAATCGTGACCAACAAGAGAAATTAAATCGCTATTTAGATGGCGAGGTGGGAGAGGTTTATTTGGTGTATAAAACCCCAACATGGAGTAACTACATCGCCTCCTATCGCCCTTTAGTGGAACACGCCAAACAACATTTTGTGCCTGTTGTTGCAGCCAATGCGCCCAGTGATATTGTTCGTTGTATTGGACGAGAAGGAAAACCCTACCTCGATAAACTGACCGAAGAAGAGCGCAACCACATTGCCAAAAATCCATTTTTGGATAACGAGGCCTACCGTAAACGCTATATGGAATTTGTTGAAGAAATGCGAAAGATGAGTGAAGAGGGAAAGGAAAAAAGTTATTTGGCACAGCTAACACGTGACAATACCATGGCCGAGTCCATCTACCAAACGTGGCGAGAGCACCCTGAATCACAAATTATTCACCTTAATGGCAGTTTTCACAGTGATTTTTATTTAGGCACGGTATCCGCACTTAAAGCGCTTGCACCACAGCTTAACATTGCCGTCATCGCCCCCGTTGCCGTTGAAGACAACCAACACCCTAATTACAGCGATGAAGATTTAACACGGGGTCAATACATCTACCTCATTCCAGAACAACCCGAACAATACGTGGATCGCAACTACCGACAAAAAAACCACAAAGCCATGTTTGACAAAGCCCGTCAAAAACAATGCTCCCCAGATTCACCTTAAAAATTCTCCCCCTATCCTCTTCAAGCCATTCTTCATAACACCATGGAATTCATATGAAATATTTTAGAAAAATGATTGAACAGTTCATAACCGTTAATGATAAAGAGTGGCAACGCGCTTGCGAAGGGTTTACCAAAGTAACCGTTAAAAAAGGAGCGATTGTTCATCAAGCAGGCGATGTTTTTAAAGACATCTGGTTCATTAAAAGCGGTTTAGCAAGATCTTACTTTATTGATGTCAATGGCAAAGAATTTACTTGGCAACTCTACTTTAGAGGCAAAAGCAAACATGGCTTAAATCACTTTATGGATGACAGCGTGAGCTTTTATGAAAAAACAGGTTCCATGCTAACGTTTGAAATTCTTAAAGATTCCGTTTTTTACGTCATTTCGTTAGACAAACTGGATCAATTTATCTCTCTGGATAAAAAATGGGAACATTTAGCACGTATTTGGTTACATGATACCTATTTTGCCGCCACCTACAAACGTGTTATCTCTCTTATGTCAGAAACCGCAGCCGAAAAATATGAACGATTACTTGACGAGTACCCCTCTATTTTTAGTCACGTTAAATCGTATCACATTGCCTCCTACCTTGGTGTAGCCCCTCAAACACTCAGTAAATTAAAAAAATGAATCCAGGTGAATGAAAACAACATTTTAAGAGGATATCATTTAATTTTAATTTTATTTAAATGAGGCAATCTAAAATGAACACTTACCAAAATTTAAACAACTGCACGAACAAAGCACCCCTTTATACATTGGCAATGTCTGGGACGTGAACAGCGCACTTATTCACGAAAAAATGGGATACAAAGCACTGGGTACATCAAGCGCGGCCATGGCAGAATCGTTAGGCTACGAAGATGGGGAAACCATGCCCTTTGACGAACTTCTTTATATTGTTAACGCCATCACTCAAAAAACATCATGCCCACTAACCGTTGATATTGAAGCAGGGTATAGCAGAGACACACAGCAAATCGTTGAACATATTACCCGCTTAAATGAAGTAGGCGCGGTTGGAATAAACCTTGAAGATTCTATTGTCATAAGAGGCCATCGAGAAATTGTTCAGTCATCTGGATTTAGTGAAACCGTAAAAACCATCAAAAACAGCCTGACCCAAAAAGGCATCAATATTTTCTTAAATATACGCACCGATGCCTTTATTATGGGGCTTGAAAATGCATTAGAAGCCTCCATCGCTCGTGCCATACTTTATGAAGAATCTGGCGCCGATGGAATATTTGTGCCTGCCATAACCAACCCAAAAGACATTGAAAAATTAGTCGCAAGCGTATCCATTCCCATTAATGTCATGACCATGCCCAATTTACCCAACTTCCACACATTGCAAACATTAGGCGTAAAAAGAGTCAGCATGGGACCTTTTATTTATAATAAAATGAACGAACACCTTAGCGATACGCTAAAAAACATTAACACACACCAATCCTTTAATTCTCCGTGGATTCGGATAATAAGTGCAATCGGAAAAAGGAAAGCCAGTTGAGTTAAACTTAATGGCTTTTCACAACCACGAGATTAGCACATGAAATATACTCAACTGACTGAAGGTGAACGATACCAGATTTACGGATTATTGAAAGCAGGAT
>WFPP01000042.1 GCA_015487495.1 Thiomicrorhabdus sp. | reverse complement strand
CCAACATCCATTCCGGCTCATTCTTCTTAGCCGAAATCGCACGCACCACCGCCTCATTCAACCCCTTTTCAAAGGTATCAACCTGAGTCGAGGTAAAAAACCCCTCTTTATAATGCTGATTTTTATCCAAAAGATCATTGATCTCTTGATATTGAGTATCTGAAGTGCTTAACTCGGTGAGTTTTTCTGCGTCAACCATTCACGTAATCGCCTAAATATTGGAATCCATTAATATCAGAGTATTTTAGTAGGTTATTCCAAAAAAGTCTATCGAAAACCACCTTAAAAACTCCTCTCAAAAGCCCATAAAAACGTCATTTCTCTATAACTCCAAGTATTGACAGTAATAGTACGTACATAAAGACACGTTCATGAAATTGCCCCTTAATTTTAAAATTAGACCCTAAAAAAAGGATGATTAAATCGCAATCGCAGGGTTTCTATCCACTATAAAATCGCGTTTATTCCGTTACCTTACAAATATAAACCAAAAAAATGATCTAAAACATCTATGACATTTAATTCATAGTTGCAATCCAGTTACCACTTAAGTAAACTACGTACTTAACACTACTTGACTAGGTTTAAACTATTAAAAAACTATTAAATAAGTAGTGGGATTTTTTAAAAAAATATAGGGATACTCTTATGAAAGCTTTAAATTTAACTAAAAAAGCAGGAATTGTTGCATCATTGCTTTTAGCATCAAGCCTCGTCAGCGCCAATGATTATGTATTGGGGGACATTACTTACAGCACCATTGATACTGATGTTCAAGCACCTATGGCAGACGCCTTTACTGATAACTTTCAATTCACCCTTACAGAAGGCAATTACTTTAACGCACTGGCAACCAGTGCCACTGCATCTATTTCAGAGTTTTCAGACATTTCTTTAGAAAATATATCAGGACAAACTTATGACATTGCGGGTATTTTTTCTGTTGCAGAATGGACTGAAGCGGCAACAGGCCAATCTACTTTTTTAGACAGTGGATCCTATATTCTATCTATTAGCGGAACAGCAACTGCTAACTCAACAGGATATACCTTAAACACAGTCACTTCTCCAGTACCAGAGCCTAGTAGCATTGCACTTATGCTAGGTGGCTTGGGTCTTGTCGGTTTTATGGCCGCAAACCGTCGTAAAAAACAAAGCGTTTAAAGAGTAATCAATAAACGAATCCAAAAATCCAAGCGTCATTGCTTGGGTTTTTGAATCAACCTATTCAAACAAACCCCTATTCAAACAGACCATTACACCCTCACCTCACTCACGTCTCTCAACATTCATTTAAGAAGCTCTGAATAAGTCGCTTAATTTCTAGCAATACCATTTTATTCGCATCAAAGCAAGTGACTGAAGCCATGTCTACACCAAACTCGCGTTCACCAGCTCTTCCAGCCAAGATTTTTCTAGCCCAATGCCTTGAATGGTTAGGCTTCTTGCTTCTGTATCGGATGTTGTGGCAAAGGTGTCCCATCGGAGAGCACTGCCTTCGATGGCAACGAGATTGGCGTATTCGATGGTTTGTACTACGCCTTGTACCCGAACGATTTTCATGCCTAAATTTTGTTTGGAGCTGTCCAGTCCAAACAGAAGATGCTCTAAAGAAATACGTTTAACACTAAAGTGAAAGCTTTGTAAGTTGGACAAGGCAGTCGCTGAAAAGTGCTCTACTCCAGAGCACCCTTTCTTGAGTAAAGTCAACTCTGCCTTAGGGTTCATTTTAAACCCTGCCCATTGGTCTGAAAAACTGGGAGGAAAGCGTTGGTTTAACCAGCGAACAATGGGAAGGCCTTTGGCATGTTGATTAACCCATCGACTCCACCAAGCCTGTTCGTCCAACGAACTGCTTTCTAAAAAACTAAAAACGATGCCATTGGCTTGCTTTACCAGGTTTTTTAAGCGGGCTTCTAGCCAGTCGTCTCGTCCTGCCAAAAAAATAGAGCGCACATCTATCACGCACCAAATCCGATCAGCATTTAGCAATGCCTCCAAACCATTGACTTCCAGCACTTCCACTATTTTAATAGGGCGATTAATGGTTAGGGTAGTTTCATTATCAGATAACGGATTCAAATAATCAGAAGGTAGCGATTGAATCACTCGTGTTTTACCACAACCAGGCAACCCAGTGATCACAAGTTGAGTCGTTTGAACCGTTTGATTCAGATTCATTCAAACTCTCCTTTGCCGTTAGATAAACAGTGTAAAAAAGCCTTGGCGGTGTGTAATAGTAAGTCGGTATATAGCGGGTTGCTGGAGGTTACTTTGCTTTGAGCGTGGGTTGCCAACATGGGATCTAATGTGCCGATTTTAAGTGATAAACCTGAAGTAACGGCTTGTAACCGTTTAGCTGAAAACTGGGGTTCTTTAAAAACACATGATACTTTGCCTGCTTGAATACGCTCTCTTAGTTGCTGAATGCGTTTTAAGCTGGGAGGCAGTTCGGGGTTTAAGCGAATCGTGCCTACGCCATTTAAGTGATACTGTTTTTCAAAGTATTGAAATGCATCGTGCAAAACCAAATACGGCACAGAAGCCACGGGGGCTAATAATGCGTTCACTTGGACGTTTGTCTGTTTAATTTGTGCTAACCACTGTTGTGTACGTTGTGCTATGGCTTGGGATTGATTGGGCGCTAACTGCTGTAATTGTTGGCTTACTGCCTTAATTAAAACCACGGCATTGTCTACCGATAACCAAATATGATTATCAAGGGGGGGAAAATTTTTCTCCCCCCCTCTTTTTTGCTGTTCGTGTGTATGAGCGTGAACGTGACCATGAGACGAATCATGCGCCTTTTTTTCCCAAAGCCCGCCGGTTCTAACGGGCAATAGGTGAATTTGCGGTAACGAAATCATGGTGATATGCGGCTTGTCCATGGATTGCACTGGTTTTTCAATCCATGCATCCAACCCCCCACCAACGGAAATGACTAAATCGCTGTTGTGCAGGGTGCGTAAATGCGAAGGGCGTAACTGAAACCCGTGTGGCGATACACCCTGTTTTAGCAGAACATGAACGGAATCTTTATCCCCTAACAAAGGGGCAATGATTCCTGCCAACGGCGGAATGGAGACGGTTACATTTAATGCCAAAACCGACGTGGATGCGAAAATTTGACCGAAAATGAATCCCCCCCATATTAATCGTTTACACACAACGCGTTGAAGCGTAACACAACTCAATTTAAACCTCATATTCATTACCTTGATACACCTTGCTGATATAACTTAATTTGGCGCTCATCATACCTTAATCCTGGAAAGCTGTCTTAGCCACGAATACTCACCCTAAAGAAAAACCAAAAACAGGCTTTTTAAACACAAAATTACCGCTAAAATAACGTCATTCATTATGATGCATTACAACGGTGCACGACGACAAGAGAGTTTAACGGTGTCAACCCCCCTAATCGAAGCCATCAACATTACGCAAACCTTTGG
>WFPP01000041.1 GCA_015487495.1 Thiomicrorhabdus sp. | reverse complement strand
CGTACCGAAGTCAGCGATAAAAAGCGTGACGAAAACTTTTTTGGCGATGTGGTGCTTATTCGCCCTGTCTCTTTTTCTATCTACACCAGCTTATTTGTTCTTTTTATTATCTCTCTCGGTTTATTTTTATTTTTTGGAAAATACGCCAGCAAAGAAACGGTATTAGGTGTCGTCAGCCCTCAATCGGGGTTGGTAAAAGTGTACGCTCCTCAACGAGGTATTGTTTTATCACGCCATGTCAGTGAGGGTGATAATATTCAAAAAGGGGATATTATTTATAATGTCACAACAGAGCGACACCTTGGTGGCGGACAAGAAGTTCAGGCATTTGTTGCTGAAGAAACGGAAAAATCCATTCAAATTATTGAGCGCCAGATTGAAGAACAAACCAAGCTCTCTAAATTGCGTACAACAGACCTTCAAAATCAACTCAAATACACGCGCCAAGAAATCAACTCCATTAAAAAGGAGATTGTTCTACACGAAGAGCGAGTGATACTGTATGGCAAAGACGTAGTGCGTCTTGAAAAAATATCCAACAAGAAGTTTATTCCTAAAACCGAATACAACAAAAGCTATCAAATCCATTTGGACAGCCAAGTGGCACTAGAACAATTACGGCGCAACTTAACCACCAATCAAAACCGTAGGTTGCAATTTACCACTGAACTCAAAAAAATTCCGGTGGAATTGGCACAAAGCACGTTGGCTTACGAAAAATCACTCTCCGAATTACGTCAACGTCTTGCTGAAATACACAGCAACCAAAGCTACACAGTTATTGCCCCCGCATCTGGCCGTGTTACTTCTCTCATTTATAAGGCTGGCGATACCGTCAAGCCCGAATCTCCTTTGCTCACTATTTTACCCAGCAATATTGACCTTAAAGCCATTCTTTATGTCCCGACCAGAGCCGCTGGATTTCTTGAAACAGGGCAAGAAGTCAAAATAAAATTTGATGCCTTTCCTTATCAAAAATTTGGGCTTTATGGTGGCGTGGTCGATCAAATATCCAAAAACATTATGATCCCAGGTGAGGTTTTACTACCTGTTGATGTGAAAGAGCCTGTCTATAAAATTTACGTCACCCTCAACAAACAAACCGTTACGGCCTTTGGGCGTGAACAACATTTACAAGTAGGTATGTTATTAAAAGGCGACATCGTCCGGCATCGTAGTCGCATTATCGACTGGGTGTTGGAACCACTCTATAGCTTAAAAGGGCGAAATTAATGAAAAACCCCGTTGAATTACTCCAATTTTCATACTCCTCCAAACGTCTGCCCATTATTTTGCAAACAGAACTCGCCGAATGTGGTTCGGCTTGTCTTGCCATGGTCGCCTCTTATCATGGTCATAAAATGAGCATAGAAGCAATTAGGCAATACCTACCGAGCTCACTTAAAGGATTATCGCTCAAAGAGATAATGCAAGCCGCCACCAAATTGCACCTTATGCCCCGCGCCCTACGGCTTGACCTTGAACAATTATGCAACTTAAAATGCCCCGCCATATTACACTGGAACCTAGATCACTTTGTGGTTCTTGAATCGGTACAAGGCAACAAAGTCGTGATTCATGATCCAGCGCAAGGCAAGCGTGTTTTATCTTTAGAAGAAGTGTCTGATAATTTTACAGGCGTGGCCTTAGAGCTCACACCAACCAATGAGTTTGAGCAAAAATCAGACATACGAAAAGTTAAAATAACCGAATTATTACGCTCCGTTACAGGGTTAAAACGTGCTCTATTTCAAATATTATTACTCTCGTTAGTGTTGCAAATTTTTGTACTGGTCTCTCCCTTTTTTATGCAAATAACAGTTGATCATGTTATTGCTACATCCGATGAACACTTACTGCTTGCCCTGGCACTGGGTTTTGGTTTATTAGCCCTCATACAAATGGCTGCAACGGCATTACGTTCGTGGATGATATTGTATTTAAATTCAACATTAGACGTACAACTCCTAGCCAATACCTTAAGGCATTTGCTTAAATTACCGCTCGACTATTTCGAAAAAAGACATTTAGGCGACATTATCTCTCGCTTTGGTTCACTGCGCAGTGTTATTGCCCTATTTACTCAAGGGCTTATTGCCAGCATTGTAGATGGCATTATGGCCATCGCCACATTAGTCATGATGTTTGTATACAGCCCCAAACTAGCCTTTATTGTACTGGTCGCCGTATTCATTTACATCATCGTTAAAGTCATTACCTTTCGCCTTAACGAACAATATAAACAAGAATCCATTGTGCTTTCAGCCAAAGAAAGCACCAACTTTATGGAGACCGTTCGAGCCGTACAAACCATCAAACTGTTCTCAAAAGAAAGCCAACGTGAATCCATGTGGTTAAATCAGTATGCCGCCTCACTTAATGCTGGCATAAAATTAGGCAAACTAGAAATTATTATTGCAGCCATTAATCAAACGGTCTTTCCGATTGCTGGTGTATTAATTGTTTGGGTAGGTGCACAAGAAATCATGG